>NZ_JBBDHC010000029.1:0-5697 GCF_037203605.1 Denitratimonas tolerans | reverse complement strand
CCCGGCCCGGAAGCGGCGGGTCGTAACGCGGGCTACAAGGGCCGCACTGGCCTGTACGAGCTGATCGTCATCGACGAAACCCTGCGCCGCCTGATCCACGAGGGTGCATCCGAAGCGCAGATGCTGCTGCACGCCCGCAAGAGCACCCCGGCGATGCTGGAAGACGGCTGGAACAAGGTCATCGCCGGCATCACCAGCGCCGACGAAGTATTGCGGGTGACGCGGGACGAGTGAACCGCCCCCGCTTTCGTGGAGGCTGTTTGGTTTAAGTCACGCCGCCATCGCGACGGGACTGGCGAGTTGAACGTCTGGCCCTGCTTCGCGGGTGAGCAGGGCTTTCGAGCGGCATGCCGCGAGCCTGCGAACGCCCGCCGGCATGCAAGCCGGCGGGCCGGAATGATGGCTCGGGGAATACCCACCGCAAAGCCGAATACACGAATGCAACCGCTCCCGCCTTGCCGAAGTTGAAGCAAAAATGTCAGCAGGTAAAACAGGATTTCAACGCCGTGAAGCGGTCGCCTCATGAAACCCGGCCGTCAGGGGTTGACGAGGGAGACCATACATGAATTGTTAGCTGCCGCCCTGGATACCGACGGCGCCCAGCAGCTTACTCAATGTAGCGGACGAGTAGCGTACCTCCTTGGGCGTTTCCGACAAGGGCGGCGGAGCGTCTGCTTGTCTCAACGTCTCCGTGAGCCCGCTTGTACTTCCGTATATTGGTGCAATCACCGTGAGTGGCTCTGGGCTTGGCAGCGAACCATGAAGTGCTTGATAGACAAGAATTGCGTTCAATAGCGCTAATTCCTTTCCAGGATGCATGCCGTCAGGAGCAAACCATGTTAGCTCAGGCGCTGTATTGCGCAGACGCCGCAGCTTTTCCGATACCTCGATGTATGGAATCCCCACCTCCGCGGCTGCGGCAGACTCGGCTTCGACCAAGCGTTGAGACGCAGCCGGGTGAGGCTGGTACGACCCAAGAAGTACAACGGATGCCCCGTTCTGCTCGGCAAGAGTAGTCAAGGCCTTGATTGCTTGGCGCGACTGAACACAAGAGTCAGGACCGAAGGAACACATCAGATCGCCACCGCGCTCCTGAAGAACAAGCGCCGTGTACTTTCTCTCATCTAGCGCCCGCGCGACCGACCCGTCAGCCACCCGCTGAGTAAGCGTCGCTCCGCCTCTCACGATCATGTCACTAGCGATCGGCTTTCCATTGGCCTCGGCCAGCGCCGAAAAAACTGCTGGCGCATTCCCTACGTAAGTAAGGCTATTCCCGACGAAAAGCACCCTTTCTGGCGAATTCTGCACGCTGCACGAGGTGCAGATCACCAAGATAGAGAGAAGCAGGGATGCGAGTGAGCGCATAGGTCCCAAAGCGATTAATACCGCGTTAAGCGGCCGCCGGCCGCAACGCTCGGTCGAAGCGAAACACGTCTCCGGCGGTCCGCTTGAATAGTTATGCATCACGCCTCAGCTTATCCAGAGGCCGTCGGTTACCACCACGGACCACCCTGACTCCCCACGCATAAGGAGATGCAGCTTGCCGGTGCCGCACAGGCCACCGCAATAATGCTCCACAAGAATCACTGCCCACGTCCCGTCCTCGGATAGTATCGGCAGCGAGACCTTCACATACCCCGCCGTCCCTGGGTACTCCGAATAGAATTTGCTCCACACCCGCCCCTCATTACTAACCGTGCTTCTAATCGCAGCCTCAGTTTCGGAGATAACATACGGGTTTTCGATTCTCGGTAGAGCAACAGTAGCCCGGTTCGCCTCTGAAAGCTGAATCCGCATTCTTTTCGGGATACGAAAGTCCGCACCGGGCCAATTCATAATTTCATCGTCAATGGATGACGGGCAGTTGTTGTTAACAGAACTCCAGTTACTGCCCGGACAAACCACGAGCGACTCATTCGACAGAACTACGGACTTTCGCAATTTGTCTGCAATTCTACCTTCCCCAGGGCGAGGAGGCGGTAGCGGAATCCCCTCAAACTTCTCGTGCGCCAGAACGGCTTCAAGAATTAGCCCGAAATCAGCCGTTAGAGGAAGCGCAGGCTCCTGTGCAGTGGGACATACTCGAGCCATCGCTTCTAGCGCGCTATCGTGTATCGCGGGGGTGAGTAACCCAAGAGCACCCAATACGGCTAGTATGCCTGTTGCTACGGCAACTCGCGCTGTTCTAATGCCAACAACCACGACGACCTCTCACAGTGATGTATGACACCTGAGTTAAGCCGGCCCGCCCGGTGCGAGCCGGTTTTTGCCGAGACCCCGAAGCGGCGTCGACTTGGATGATCGAATGGACTCCCCCCGCGTCCCACACGGCTTCGATGAGCCAGACTGAGGTTGCGCCGTCAGACACGGGATCATGAGAGGAGTCCGACATGCACGCTACCACCAAATCCACGGCGACTGAATCTTCCGCCGTCCTGCTCGCCATCGATCTGGCCAAGGACGTGTTCGAGCTGGCCTTTGCCGATGCCGGCGGCCGTATCGTCGCGCGCAAGCGGCTCAAGCGTGGGCCGTTCGCCCATTGTCTGGAGAATCGCCCGCCGCTGCGCATCGTGATGGAAGCCTGCGGTTCGGCGCATGCGTGGGCGCGCAGGTTCGCCCGGCTCGGGCATGAGGTCGTGCTGCTGCCGGCCCAGCACGTGCGCCCGTATGCTCGTCGCACCAAGACCGATCGCGCCGATGCCGCCGGGCTGCTGGAAGCGGCGCGCTGCGGCGATATTCGCCCGGTGCCGATCAAAACCCCGGAGCAGCAAGGGTGAGGCGGCGCGTTTGGCGAGTCCTGCTCGCCGCGCCGCCGAACGCCCGCACACGGATGTGCGGGCCGGGCGAGGCTTCAGGATGACTGCTTGCCGCGGCTCAAGGCCCAGCGCACGGCGGCGATCAATACCGTGCGCGGCCTGTTGCGCGAGTTCGGCATCGCCATTCCCGGCGGGGCCGATAAGGTGCGCCCGGCCACGCTGGCGGCGCTGGAAGATGGCGACAACGATATCCCGATGGCGCTGCGCCACGCGCTGGCGGCATTGCTGGATCAGATCACCGACCAGGCCGAAGCGATGGATGCCATCGAAATACAACTGGCTGATTTTGCCAGGCGCGACACCCGCTGCCAGCGCCTGATGGCCGCCAGCGGCGTGGGCCTGATCACGGCCACGGCGATGAGTGCGGGCATTGGCGACTTTGCACGCTTTCCATCGGGTCGGCACTTCGCCAGTGCGCTGGGTTTGACCCCGCGTGAGTATTCCAGCGGCGGCACGCGCAAGCTCGGACGCATCACCAAGCAGGGCGATGTGTACCTGCGCACGCTGTTGATCCACGGCGCGCGCTCGGCGCTGGTGGTGGCCGCTACGGCCAAAAAGCGCGATCAGCCGCTGGATCGCACCCAGCAATGGGCGCTGGCTCTGGCCGAACGAAAAGGCCACAACAAAGCCGCCGTGGCGTTGGCCAACAAGGTGGCCAGACGGCTGTGGGCCGCTGAACACCACGGCACCAGTTTCGACCCCGAACACGTCAGCCGGCGCGAAGCCTGCGCGGCCTGATCCCCTTCCACTTCAACCGCAGCACCGCGTCACGCAGTACCGCAGCACCGTTCCAGACCTTTTGATGTTGCAAGCCTCAACTCATGCAAGCGTGTCGGTCCCCGAAGCAGCCAAGCCGATAACACAAAACTGCCTGGAGCAGTTTTGGACATCGCGCAGCGATGGCCCGAAGGGTGGCCGCCATGGATGGCGGGCCACAATTCTGATCCGTGTGATCGTTTGAACGTATGGCCCTGCTTCGCGGATTCCATGATGGCTCGGGGAATACCCACCGCAAAGCCGAATACACGAATGCAACCGCTCCCGCCTTGCCGGGGTTGAAGCAGAGGCATCAGCAGGTGAAAAGCCGAGAATCAAACCGCCGTGAAGCTGCCGCTTCACACTGTCCTGCCGTCAGGGATTGACGGAGGAGTCCATACATGAATTGTTAGGCCGCATGCTACGTAATGATTGCTTTCACCACAGCAACTATGGCGGCCAGAGGAAGGTAGAAACCAAGAATAGAGAATGAAGTGAATGCTTCAAGACGAAGCCAGTTCACATCCTTGGACGGACTTATACAGAAGACATCCTGTGAGCGCAGGGTCCCGGAACAGTAGCGGGACACAAACGCGTTGTAGGAATCTCTAAAGCCTCGCTCCAAGCCAAGGTAGTACGCGTCCAGCAGCAAGAATGCGGGGATTGGAATAGCGGCAATCCAGAGAAGCTTCTCATTGGGCTTGTCAGCAACGGCAACAATGATTGCACTTACGATGGTGATGCACCACGTTTTGCACGATGCGGAGTTTGACGCCATGCGTTGCACGACGTTCTGCAACATGCCGAGGTGAGCTTGGATTGCCGATTCGCTTGGCTGTGACGCATTCATTGGCGCTTTGTCCGAATGGCCGTTTCGATCCACGTGCCCATCATGCGGCGAATGACGTTGTACGCATCCGGGCCCGGGTCGTGACAGCTCACGTAGTTTGAAAGGGGTTGGCCATTGTTGAGGGTGACATTCGCGAAGGGGTTGGCGCCTTGATAGCAGAAACCTTGCCGCGGACAATTCAGGTTGTGCACGTAGATGCCAAAAAGGCCTCGCTTGTCGTTCCAGGCTTTGCGAATCTCATAGTCAATCCAAGGTCGCTGAGCAGTCTGGGAGCCAACCAAGACGATTACGCAACTCCGATACTGCATAGTCTGGTCGATCCAGCGCTGGATCGCTGCGTCGCCTTGGCGCCGAACGGCCTCCCATTCGTTTGGCGCGCATGGAGTATTTCCCTCGATCACGCCCATATTGCGAATTTGCTGCGCACGGAACGCATCGTTTGCGTAATGGAAGCTGTAGAAGACCTGCCTTCTGGCGGTCGGATCTAGCGGTCTGCGAAGGAGTGAATTCATGCGGCCTAACGCCTAAGTTAAGCCGCGCCGCGTAGCGGAGCAAACCACATGGCAAGCTGTATCTGCCATGTGGTTTGTGGAGCGAAGCGGGGTCGGCTTGAACGCATTGTTAGGGCCCAACGCGATCCAGTACATACTTGAGCCACTTGTCTTGCCTCTCACCACGAACGATGTTGATGATCTCGAAGCTTTTGGTGTGGTACGGCTGATCCAGGAACGCAAGATACGTGGCCCCGACTGAGAATGACGGATGAACCTTGCAGTCCGGGTGCATTGTTATGCGCCCAATCTTTGAATCCCAGAACACTTGATCTGTGTGATTGTTGAAGTTCTCCGCCTGCATCGGATAGAGCAGGGCCTCGCCCGTAACCTGAAACTCGCTCTGAGGATGACCCTTAACGGACTGGACCGTGCGAAAGGTATAGACAATGTCATCGCCAGATACCTCAGCTCTGACAACGGTTGCCAACGAAATCTCCTCAGTCCGATTGATCAACTCATCCGCTGTCGCGGCTAAGTGCTCAGGCGCGACGAAGCACGAGTATGCGGGGCTCGCAATGAAGAGGAGCAGCAATCCGACAGAAAGCTTCATATTGGGCCCTAACGCCTAAGTTAAGCCGACCCGCGCAGTGAAGTGGACCAGGTGGCAAGCTGTACCTGCCGCCTGGGCCGCGTAACGAAGCGGGTTCGGCTTGAATGATCGAATGGACTCCCCCCGCGTCCCACACGGCTTCGATGAGCCAGACTGATGTTGTTGACCATC
>NZ_JBBDHC010000028.1:0-7258 GCF_037203605.1 Denitratimonas tolerans | reverse complement strand
TCGGTGAGAAATGGCTACGCACTGAGCCGCTGCGTGGCCCCGCGATGTCGAAAACCCACGCATGAACCCCCGATCTGTGCCCGATCTGTGCCCAAAGCGGCGCTTGCGCGACCGCCGCCTACCCGCCAGACTCGCCAAAAAGGGCGGTTGAACTTCCTATACCCTGGCGCGGCGGCTGCATCGCAACGCAGGCGACCTGCACTGATCGCGATGGCCGGATCAGCCTGGCCGGAACTTCTCGCCGGCCATGCGGATGCCCCAGATCAGCTCCACCAGCGCGCGATTGTTGAGCAGCGGTTCGCCGCCCAGGATCAGCCAGTAACCCACGCCATCGACCCAGAACAGGGTGAAGGTGGTGGCCGGCATCAGCATGTCGATGCTCTCGTGGAACGACACCGCGCGGCCGGTGCCCTTGTAGCCGCGCTGCTTCTGGCGGTTGACGAAATCCAGGAAATCCGCCGCTGCCACCGACAAGGTGTCGGCCTCGTCCTGGGCATAGCCCACGCGCGCCAGGCAGAAGCCGTCATCGGAGGCCAGCGCCGCCATGCGCGAACCGGAAAGACCGGCGATCGCGTGCGGCAGGTAATCGTCCAGCACCACGTCCGGGGCCTGCAATTCACGCCCGATCTCGTGCAGCCAGCCGCGTTTCAGACCTTCTTCCAGCAGCGCCTGGCGTTCCGCATCTTCGCCCAGCCAGACGCTGCGGCGCAGCGCCGAGCCGCGCGGCACCAGCGTCTGCAGGCGGGCGCTGGTGGCATCCGGCGTGCGATCGGCGAATGCCAGCAAGGCTCCGGCCGGGGTCAGCATCAGATACGGATCGGCAGGTGCGATGCTCATTGCCGTTCCGTGCTCAGCCCGGCGCGCCGGCGCGAACCGGGTCCAGACCGTGGATCAGGGTGCCGACCAGCGTGGCCATATGCGCGCGGCTGCGCGGATCGGCTTCCATCACTGCCGAGGGCAGGCCCAGGCTCTGCATTTCCCGCGCCACCTGCTGGCGCACCTGCCAGCCGGCGGCTTCGGCGTGGGTGATGCCGACCACCAGTCCGGTCTGGTCGATGAAGCTGCGGAACTCGTTGACGTAGATGCGCAGGTCGGCCACCGGGTCGGCGGCATCGCCCTTGAGCAGCAGCACCAGACCGAGCGCGTTTTCGGCAAGGATTTCCCACATGAAGTCGAAGCGTTTCTGCCCCGGCGTGCCGTACAGATGCACCTGGTCGCCGTTGTCCAGCCGCATCACGCCGTAGTCCATCGCCACCGTGGTGGTGCGTTTGAGGCGGCGGGTTTCGTCGGTGGCCACGCTTTCGGTGCTGACCACTTCGATGTCGGAAAGCGCCTGCACCGCGGTGGTCTTGCCGGCACCGACCGGGCCTGCGAATACGAGTTTGTACACAGCCATGGGCGGGTGGTCCTCAGAAGAGCCGGTCGAGCAGGAATTTGAAGAAACCGCGCCGCTGCGCGTCGCTTGGCAACGGTGCGGCGGCGGGCAGTGCGCTGTCTTCGGGCGTGACCTGTGCCGCACCGGAAAGCAGGGTGAGCACCGCGAAACGGTAGACCTCCTGTTCGCGGCCCGGGAACAGGCGCGCCAGCGCAATCATCGATTGCGGTGTGCGCGCACAGGCTGCCGCCAGTTGCACATCGAGCGGCCCGACGGCACCCAGCCGGGTGAAGTTGGGCAGGCGTTTCAGACGCAGTTGCAGGTCGCCGTGCGGGTGCAGTTTCAACGCGGGGAACCAGGTGGCGGCCAGCTCCCAGGTGAGCGTGTCCAGCGGCAGCCGCATGCGGTGTTCCAGTACGCCGAAGCGTTCGTGCACCGCCTTTTCGGCTTCGGTACTGCTCAGCGACTGAAGCGTGATCTGATCCAGCACGGTCGGGGTGCTGAGCATTTTCTGCAGCATCGGCAGGCGCAGGCCGGTTGCGACCCAGCCCTGCTGCACGCAGGCCACGAAGGCGACACTGGTGTTGAAGTGCAGCATCACCGCGTCGCCGGCGGCGAGGAGGCGTTCGCCCAGGATCATCAGTGGCTGCGTGCGCAGTTCCGGAAACACGCGCAGCAGGACCGGCACCGCGCCCGTGCGCAGGCCGATGCCTCGGGGCGCCGGCTTTGCGGCAGGGCGTGCAGCCGGGGCAGGCGCGGCCGCACCATTGCTGCGTGCCGTTGCAGCGGATTCAGCTGGAACCGCTGCCGGCTGGCTCAGGCGCTCGGCCAGCTCCAGTGCACGGCGCCAAGCCGGCAACGGTGGCGTTTCCGGCGTGGTCTGGGCGGCGGCGCTGTGCGGTGGCGGAGTGCTGACACGCGGGGATGCGTCGTGTTTGACCGCAGCGCTGAGGTGTTCCGGATCCAGGATCTGCACCAGCCCGGCCAGCAACTGGGCGCTGCTGTACGGCGTCTTGACGACGACGATCTGCTGCGCCGGCCCGCTTGGCAGCGGTTGCCCGGTCCAGCCACTGTCCGGGTCGCGCGACAGCAGGATGGCCGGGCGGGCGGCGAGGAACTGCATCAGCGCCGCTTCGGTTTCCGGCGTGCGCATGCGCATCCCAGCGCTGAGCAGGTCGATGACGCAGCTGGTGCAGTTGCGCGCGGAGCGGTCCTGCTCCGGCAGTTCCAGCCGGGGACCGCGCGCCAGGCGATGGGTTTTCAGGTTCGGCCAACGCCGCCCCATCAGCACTTCGATCGCGCCGGCTTCGGGGTCGGAGAGGCCCACCAACAGAACGTCACTCATGAACCCGGGCCTCGTTGCAGGGTTTCGGACACTTCTCGCCAGCGCGGAGACAGCTCGCGCCGGGCCTTGATCATCGCACTGCGGGCCAGCATGAAGGCCAGCGTATCGCCGGCCCCTTCGCAGTGCGCCAGGAATGCTTCTTCCACCGCCGCATTACCATTCAGCAGCGCCGGCAGGGCTTCGGCGGCGGCACGGCGCGAATCATCGGCACCGCACAGGATGGCACGCGCCGGCACGTCCAGCGACGGCATCGCCAGGATGCTGTAACGCGTGGCCAGCGCGGTGACGCGCGGCAACGGCCCGCTGCTGATCTGCCGGGCGAAGGCGTCGAGCACTCCGGGCAGTAGCCGCTGCCGGATATCGGGCCGTTGCAGCAGTCGGCTCAGACGGGAAGGGTCGCCCGCAGCGGCATGTGCCATGTCGGCCAGCGCGCCCTGCAACGGTTCGGTGCCGCGCAGCCGGCATGCGAATTGAACGCGCGCCTCGTGCGCGTCCGGATCGCTCCGGTTGCGCAGCACGCGGCGCCCGCTCTGGCGAAACTCCAATCTTTCCGCCATGTCCTCCATCGGCTTATTCCAGCAGGGTGTCCATCAGATCGATCATGAACTCGGCGTCCTCGGTCGACATCGCTTCAAAGCCCTGGTTGATCCCGATCTCGTCCAGCACCGGCTGGCCATCGGCCGAGCCTGCCAGGCCCAGCAGTGCTTCGCGCAGCTTCGGCGCTTCGGCTTCGACCCGTGGGTGCACCAGAATCACATGGCTGATGTCGGCCAGCTTGCTTTCGATCAGCGGCTTGAGCTGGGTCAGGGTCAGGCGCGAGAGCGAGTGGAAGGCTTCGGCCAGCATGAAGCAGGCATCGGCTTCGCCCTTGATCACCATCCGCGCGGCGGCCTGGTAGGACTCCACCACCTGCCAGTTGATGTCGGCTTCGGTCAGGTCGGCCGGTTCCAGCAGGCGCAGGCCGATCAGCTTCACATCCTTGTTGTCGGTCAGCGCGACCTTGCTGCCGGGCTTGAGCTCGCGGAAGCTGGCGACCGGCGACTCGGCATGTGCGGCGATGACCATTTCGTTGGCCTTGTTGATCGGGCGCACCAGCGTGACGTAGCCCGAATCGCGCACTATCGAGGCGGCATCGAACGGGTTGGCGTAGATGATGTCGGCCTTGTCTTCGGCGATCAGTTGCGCCTGCTCGCTGGCCGAGGCCGGCGTCAGCAGGCGCAGCGCGAGCCCGGTCTTGCGCTGCATCAGGGTGTTGAGCATGTGCCAGCCGGCGAAGCGCTCGGGGGCGAAGTCCGGTGCAATCAATACGTTGATGTTCATCACGCACCTCCTTCGGTGGCCAGCATCTGCTTGTAGCGGGCCTCGGCCTCGGCGATCTTGCTGCGCGAGGGTTCGCGCCGCACCGAGGAATAGCCGACCACTTCGCCTCCGCGCCGGTTCGGCACGGCGGTGGCGTAGACCCAGTAGTGCGAACCGTCCTTGCAGAGGTTCTTGACGTAGCCATGCCATTTTTTGCCGGCCTGCAATGTGCTCCACAGGTCCTGGTAAATGGCGCGCGGGATATCCGGGTGCCGCAGGATGCAATGCGGCTGACCGATCAGTTCATCGCGGGTGTATCCGGAGATTTCCACGAAGGCGTCGTTGCAATGCGTGATCGTGCCATTGAGGTCGGTGCGCGAGACGATCAGGCGGCCTTCGGGATAGGGCCGCTCGCGCTGGCTGATCTTCAGCGTGCTGCTGCGGCCATCGTGATAGTTGTGCGGACGTTCCTGGGTGGCATCAGGCGCGGGCGACTGCGGGGGAAAGCTCATGACGCACCTCCAGTCAGATCAGCTTGGACAGCGCTTCGGCTGCACGTTTGATGTCCAGGAACAGCAGGCCCAGCTTGGCATTGGGCTTGGCCAGCACGGTCAGTACCGCCTCGCTGCCGGAGGAACTCATGATCACGTAGCCCTGCTGGCCCTGCAGCAGCACCCGTTCCAGCGTGCCGCGCACCAGTTCGCGTGCGGCGCGATCGCCCAGCGACAGCAGCGCGGCCGACATCGCGCCGACGCGGTCCTCGTCCATGCCCTGTGGAAGCGCGGAGGCGATCATCAGGCCGTCGGTGGAGATCAGGGCCGAGGCCTCGACATCGGCCGACGAGCTTTTCAATTCTTCCAGTACCTGTTGGAACATATCCTTGCGCATGGCAGTTTCCTTTGTGGGTCAGGGGTTTACAAAACGGTGTTTCCTCATCGTTGCTGCGGGGCGGACTTCGGGGTGCCGTATCAGCGATGCGTGAAGCTTGCGTCCAATACGGCAGGCTAGTTCAGGAAGGCTCCCCCTTTGTTGCACTCTTGGATCTTTCAGGTGTGTGGCGCGGCGGCTGCATGGGTCGCAGTCCGGGCTGCCTGTGAACACGGGCGTCACTGCAAATGTTCACCTCCTGTTTAGTCTTTCCACTGCATAGGGTCAACCCCTACCAAGGGCCGATACCGGCATATTCAACGGGTGCGCGGGGCGCCCGCGAAGTGTGTGTTTCTAGCTAATTTTCAATTGGATAAAACTTCGGTAAGTGGGTTGTGAGCCCACTTTTCCCGGCGCGCCCGGAAGGTTTCTCACGAAAGTTCACATCTGCTTGTGACAGCACGTATCGCCAGCGCGCAAAAGCGCGCGGTGATGTCCACAGGTTTCGCGGGTTCGGGCCTGACGGGGCTGCGGAACAGGGGCAGAGCGGGCCATGCACGGCCCGGATATCGCTTATGCACGGCGTTGCGCCGCGCGCCGGTACGCCCGGAAAGATCTGTTCGCGTGAAGCCGGCTGAGCCGATGCGAAACAGCATGGCGTTCACAGGCCATGGGCACGGTGGCACGGGCCGGTGTGGTGTGCATGGTGGTTCCCCTTGGTGCAGAAAAACGGATGGTGTCCGGTGCCTGCCTTGGCGGTGCTACTTTTCTGTGAGGGTAAGGGTAGGACATTCGGGCCAGTGTTGGTAGCAGGTGCAGGGGAAGAAAAGGCCCGGATGACTTCATGACCTGTTGCCCATGCGTACAGCCAGATGCATCCGTACAATCGGTCGGTCATGCGTATCCTGCATGATGGCGCGTATGGTTTTTCTCCCGCCGTTGGAACCATTCCGCCTCCGCTCCAGTCGCATTCCCTTTGCATCGCCCGACAAGGAAGCCTGCATGCTTCGTCCGCTCCGCGCCCTGTCCCTCGCCTTCGGCCTTGCCTTCATCGCGTTTGCAACCGGCTGCAGCAGGAACGATTCCGCGCCTGCCGCAACGGCCAGCCTGCCGCCGCTGGTTACAGTGGGCAAGGTGGTTCAGGTGGAATGGCAGGACGAAATCCAAGCGCTGGGCACGGCGCAAGCCAATGAATCGGTCACGTTGACCGCCAAAGTCACCGAAACCGTGACCCGGGTGAATTTCCAGGATGGCGATTTCGTCGAAGCCGGTGCCGTGCTGGTGGATCTTTCCGGCCGCGCCGAAGTGGCGCAGCTGGAAGCCGCCCAGGCCACCTTCGTGGAGGCCAGCAAGCAGTACGAGCGCCTCGCCGAGCTGGTGAAACAGGGCACGATCCCGCGCAGTCAGCTCGATACCCAGCTCTCGGTGCGCGATGCCGCGCGCGCGCGCGCCGACGCCATCCGCGCGGCGCTGGCCGACCGCTCATCGCGATCCTGGCCGACAAGCTGCCGCCCGAGCAGCGCGACCGTGCCCGCGTGATCGGTCTGGCGCTGGCGCTGGGCATGCGCCTGGTGCTGCTGGCCGCGCTGTCGTGGATCATGCGGCTCACCACGCCGCTGTTCGAGGTCTGGGGCCATCCGTTCTCGGGGCGCGACCTGATCCTGCTGGGCGGCGACCTGATCCTGCTGGGCGGCGGCCTGTTCCTGCTGTTCAAGGCCACGATGGAGCTGCACGAGCGCCTCGAAGGCGTGCAGCACGACGCCCAGGGCAGCCGCGCCTACGCGTGCCGGGCGGCGGCGTCGCCCTGATCCGCGCCAAGACCGCGATCGCTGGCCTGAAGGGCATCAACGAGGACCAGAACCACGGTATCGCCATCGCCCTGCGCGCGATGGAAGCGCCGCTGCGCGAAATCGTCCACAACTGTGGCGAGGAGCCCAGCGTGGTGCTGAACCGCGTCGCCGAAGGCAAGGACAACTTCGGCTACAACGCGGCCACCAGCGAGTTTGGTGACATGATCGCCATGGGCATCCTCGACCCGACCAAGGTGACCCGTTCTGCCCTGCAGAACGCCGCCTCGATTGCCGGCCTGATGATCACCACCGAAGCCATGGTGGCCGAGCTGCCGAAGAAGGAAGCCCCGGCCCACGACCACGGTGGTGGCGGCATGGGTGGCATGGGCGGTATGGACCTCTAAGTCCGCCCATCGCGCCAGTGGTGGCGCGAAGGCGTCCGCGCAGCGGGCGAACCGCGCCCTCCAGCAAGCAAGCGTGACCACGAAGCCCGGCCTTTTGCCGGGCTTCGTGCTTTCTGGCGTCCGACGTGGGAAACGCCCTGTCTTAAGCGCGGCGATGTCCGATACGAAAACCGGAAAA
>NZ_JBBDHC010000027.1:0-7921 GCF_037203605.1 Denitratimonas tolerans | reverse complement strand
GAAGACCGGTTCACGCTGGCCCGCTGAAGGAAGGCCAGGAACTAAACCGCCTCACACACAAAAAATCGGACACGCCCCTGTAAACCATTGCAATGACTAAGATTTCGCCAATCTCGCAGTGGTCAAGCTCACGGTATCTGTTGATGCCAGCGTCGTGCCGGTACGGCGGACACGCTGGGAACTCGATCCGTCAGAAAAGCCGCAAACTTCTGTACCTGTGATCATGTGCCCCACCATCATGAGCGACATGGACGAACTAAAAGCCTTGGCCTCCCGCCTGCATTCTCTGTTGCAGCAGTCCATTGTCGAAATTGCGCCGAGGGTTCGGACTTTGGTCAGCGGCAATTCGAATGATGAAAGGCTGATCGAACACACGCTGGATCACCTGCTTGACGCTGCCTGCCTTCCCGAAGGCTTGGCCTTGTTCAAGACGCTCTGCCGACATTACTGGTACATCAATCCCGGGGCTGCCGCCTCCTACGTGCAGACCTATCGCCAGATGTGGGATGCCGACTCCCTGCCGATGGAGGGCGGTAGCCAGTCGAAGCCGGATGAGTCAGTTCCGTGAGTCGCCAAGGATGGCGGGAAGCAAGAACATTCCGGCGATCAGCGCCAGTAGCACAGCAACCACACCGACCGGCCACGGCGTACGCCCCAACATTTCGAAGATGGATGGATTTCGACGCGCCATGCCGGTCTGCTCCGCGACGTGGCCCGTGCCAGTAAGGCGCGGATACTGGACAATCCGCCCATGTGCAGCCGCTTCGTCCCGCCTGTCCAGGAAGTGATCGAGGAGTACTGGGGCCTGGAACCCAATGCCCATCCTGCGTGGGCGCCGTCGATCCATCCGCGCGCGCCCGGCCCCTTCATCCGCGCCAAGGACGGAGGACGTGAACTGGTCGTTGGCCAGTGGGCGTTGATCCCGAACTTTGCCAAGACCGCGAAGCTGCCGTTTTCGACAAACAATGCCCGGTCGGAGGAACTGGCCCAGAAGGCCAGCTACCGTGATCCGTGGAAGCATGGTCAGCGATGCATCATTCCAGCCTTGTCCTTCGACGAGCCGAATTGGGAAACGGGCAAGAACGTCTGGTGGCGCTTCCACCGCGCTGATGGCATGCCGTGGGGGCTTGCTGGCATCTGGAATACATGGATTGACTACGCCACGGGCGAAGTGGTCGAGAGCTATTCGATGCTGACCATCAACGCCGATGACCACCCGCTGATGCGCCGGATGCACAAGCCCGATCCAGCCTTCGGCCCCGACGAACAGGACAAGCGTTCCGTCATCCCCATCGAGATCGGTGACGTCGATCCATGGTTGCACGGCAACGTTGAGGAGGCATCGCGGTTGCTGCGGCTCGCGCCGGTGGAGGTGTTCACGGCCAGACCGGTGATCGAGAAGCAGCAGCAAACGTCGCTCCTGTAGTTCGGGGGCGGTTTGGTCAGGTCCACGCCTGCGCCAGACACCGACGGAAGATGTCATTGAGTCGGGACACCTTGTCGGGAGCAGCATCCTTCGGGATTTTGATGGCCTCCAGTCGTTCCAGCTCGGATTCGATGAAGTCGTGGATTGATGCAATCGGCGACTCCAGACCCATTTCCGGTGCGGCGCGCTTTTTCACGAGCAGCGCCTGAATGTCTGCACGCAACGCCGGGTTGTCCGGGGCCAGCGCCAGCAGCTTCTCGAACTCGATGGGCGCGGCCTGCTGGTGGCGCTCCTGCCAGCGCACGGCGAGCAACGGTCGAAGGACGTAGAAGTACTTCTTCAGCGGCACCTGATCGGCGCGCAAGTAGCCGCGAAAGTTGTTCTTGGCCATGCTGCGGTAATGGTAGATACCCTTCTCGCAGGAGTAGATCGCAGGCAAGGCCTCGCGTGCCAGATCGGCAAACGGGCCGTCCTGCCGATAGACGATGGGCGATTGAATCCACTCCACGAAGGCCGGATTCGACTTCCAGAACAGGCGTAGCGCCTTGCGCAAATCCCAGCCGTTGATGTCGATGTCGTCAACGATGGGGTATTCAATCACGTCGCGCTGTTCTTCCAGCCCGACCGACACGTACCAGTCGCGTGGATGCACATAGATGAAGCGTGCGTCGTAATCGCTGTTGGGCGACGAAAACCCCCATGCCCGACTGCCGGATTCCACGGCGAGCAGCACGCGCACGCCGTGTTCGGCTTCGGCCTTGTGAAGGCGGTCGAGGATGTCGGAACGGATGTCGGTGGGGATCATCTTGGAACGGTAGCCGCTCGCAGTGTAGGGCAGCAAGCTATCCAACCTGCGGCTCATTGATCCACAGGCGAACTTTCGTCGCTGCGCGCTTGCCCCTGCTTGAGTGCTTCGTATTTCGCCGATGCCCGCTCATACGACTCCCGGCTTTCCACGCGCCACCGGAAGAATCTCAAATTGTTGGAAACATGGCGAAACTTGCGAACAGTTGCCTTCAGACTGAGCCGTGCAGGTTGGCTGGATGCACCACGACGCTTCGGCAATAACCGCCACTTCGGGTCTTTCACATCGCCTCGTCCAGGGCGACGTGCCATGCCGAGCGTGGAGCCATCCTCACAGCAGCCGTAGGCCAGAAAGTTTTGCTGCGCGACGCGAAGGGAATAGTAGTTCGCACCACCTGCAATGTCAGGATTGGAAAATTGGAATGGACAATCTTCCCACGCACAAACATCGCAGCAATCATATCCACCACGGTAACCACGCAATGTCATGTAGCCACAGCACGGGCAGGTCAAATTCGGTCGAATTGGCGCTTCCCATCTGTGCATATCAACTCCTCAACACACCGCAATCGGCAATTCCGCCGCGCAGGTAGTGAAGCACGGCGACAAGTTCTCCTGCCGCATTCCCCACAGCGGCGACCGCTGCCAGCCGCTCGCGCCGAACCCGGCCACGCCGCGACCGTAGCGGCGATTGATCGCGTCCAGCGTCGCCATCAGTTTGTCGTCGCCTGCGGTGGGCGGCGAGAACAGATCGCCTTGCAAGTCGCGCGGGCGGGCGAGGTCGGTGAGCCAGATGCCGGCTTTCTTGTAGCCGCAGCCGTCGCGCAGGAAACGCCGATCCAACACACCGCGCAGCGTGGTGAGCAGCAGGCGCGTGTCGGAGGTTGGGACGGCCAGGTTCACCATCTTGTGCGGATGGTGCTGGCGCAGTTCGGCGCGGAAGGTGTCGGTGGTGGCAAACACGCCCATCGCGGCGGCAACGAGGCCGCGTGCGCGCAGCTTTTCGGCGGCGCGGATACAGAAGGTCGCCAGTGCTTGCCCGATGGCGGCGTGATCTTCGACGCGCTGGCCGAAGCTGCGGCTCACCATGATCTGCTGGCGATCCGGCTCGACTTCCTCCAGTTCCATGCAGGACTGGCCTTGCAGCTCGCGCACGGTGCGCGCCAGGGTCACGCCGAAGGCGGAAAGAATGTCGTCGAACGGCGCATCGCGCAGGTTCGCGGCGGTGGTGATGCCGCGTTCGCCCAGTCGTGCGGCGTAGCGCGGCCCGACGCCCCACACGTCTGCGACCGGAAACTCGGCCAGTACCTGCCCACGCACAGCGGCATCGGTGAGATCGACCACGCCCTCACCACGTTTGGCGTGCTTGTTCGCCAGCTTCGCCAAAGTTTTCGTCGGGGCGATGCCGATGCAGTTCGGGATGCCTGTCCAGCGGTGAATCTTCGTTCTCAGGTCGTGGGCGAAGGTGACGCGATCACGCACGCCGCGAAGATCGAGGAAGGATTCGTCCACCGAATAGACTTCCACGCGCGGCACGGCATCGCGCAGGATGGCGACCACGCGCGCCGACATATCGCCATACAAGGTAAAGTTTGCCGAGCGCACCGCCAGCTTGTGCCGAATCTCCGGCGGCACCTCGAAGATCGGCTGCGCCATGCGGATGCCGAGCGCCTTGGCTTCCGCCGAGCGTGCGATGCAGCAGCCGTCATTGTTGGACAGCACCACCAGCGGCTTGTTGCGAAGCTCCGGCTGGAACACGCGCTCGCAGCTCGCATAGAAGTTGTTGCCGTCCACCAGCGCGAACATGGCGATCAGCCCCGCAACGCCCCGGTCTTGGCCGGATGCCGCACCACGCCGGTCACGGCAAACAGTTCCACCTCCGTTTCCGGCGGCAGCACGATGTTCGCGCAGCGCGGATTGCGGCTGTGCAGTTCGATGTGATCGGCGCACACCTTCAGCACCTTGCAACTGGGCTGATTGCCGTCCCACACCGCCAGCACGATGTCGCCGTCCCTCACGTCCACCGACCGATCCACCACGAGGATGTCGCCGTCATTGATGCCCGCCAGAATCATCGACCAGCCTTCCGCCCGATAGAGGAAGGTTGCAGGTGCGTTGCGGATCAACAGGTCGTTGAGGTCAACCGAGTCGTCCTGAAAATCCTCGGCGGGCGATGGAAAACCCAGCGCCGCCCGTGCTGCGCCCATCGGCAAGGGCAGCGGAATCGGGTCAAGCCGCGCCGGGCCGAGTGGCACGACGGCGGAATCGAACAGGTAGATCGGGAGGGCGGACATGGCGGCGCACTATCGCGGCTGGCTGTCTCACAGCGTGAGACGGGCGAAGTACGTTAGCAGAATGACTAACCGCGCGTCGGGGCTGTTGACGCACTGGCATCAGCGAAGCCTATACGAAACCTGAACGATCACATCCAACACGCTTTCCAGTCTCAATCCCTGAGACAGCAAGCCAATAACGTCCCACGCAGAATCGCAATGTCAGGGAAGCAGCCATGAGTCTGATCTGGAGCAAGGACGACAATTCGAAGCGACCACACCCGCGTGATCTGGTGCGCAATTGCGGCCAATTGTTGGGGCGGCTCGATGATGTGTTCCCATGCATCTATCTCGCTCACTTCGGCGTGAGGGGGCGCGACATGCGGCGGCGCTTGATCGAGGAGAACAGCCATGGCCTGTTCTCGGTCGGCGAGCGACTGAAGAATGGCAATCGGCCGGGTGTTGCGCCACGAAATGGCCTGCTTCTGCCCGTGCGCTTGTGCCGCAACGAGCAGGCGCGCACCGCGCTGGAAGCCATTGCGAAATTGGTTGGCGATGGCAAAACCGGCACGATGGCATCTCGTCGTCGAGACGTACAGGCTTTGCTGGACAAGGGTTTTGCCGGGCAGTGGGAAGTTTCGGACACGGAACCGCTGGACAACCACGTCGTATTCCAGCCAAGCCCCGGCCTGTTCCATACCCTGCACGAATCCTTCGATTACGTCACCGAAGTGATCGACAACGAAGCAGGCAACGTGCGAATCACCAACACAGCCCGATTTCGTTGGAAGCAGTACGGCGAATTGCTGGAGTGGTTCAACACGCTTGGCGGAACGGGTCGCTTGCGTGAATGGACAACACTTGCACCCTATTTCGTCTGCGGAAATGCTGCCGCGCTGCGTTCCTACAACATGGATCGTTGGGCGCAGGCGGGCCTGCAACGTCCTGTCGAAGCACCGGGCAAGTGGTTCACGATCCGCCCTGACGTGGCAGATGGCGATATCGCCATCCGTATGGAAATGAGAGTGGCCGGGTGGGCGAAGTTGCATCTGACCTTGAACGGCAAGGCAGTGGAGATATGGTTGTCTGATGTGTTCGATCCGCTGCCCGAACTGGTCGCATGGAGCCGGGAAATCGACGAGGGTGACTTGCCCGTCCAGATGGAGATCGACGAAGAAGGCCAGGAAGCCGTGTTGACGGTGTTGAGCACGGATGATCCTGCGCGTGTATTGCTGCGTGTCACCCGCAAGGACGAGAACGAAATCCTGCTGGAAGGCATCGTGTCCCGTGCCGACTTGGGGGCCAAGCTCAGGGCTGAGCTGGTTCGATTCTTCACTTCGGAGTTCGATCCCAGAGAATGGGACGAGCGGGGCGATATCGATGACGGCGACGCGGAGGATGATGGCGCTGAAGAAGGCGATGGGTATATCCCCATGAACGAGCGTATTTCCGCCAAGGCCCAAGTATTGGGCAATCCCTGGCTGGCATCGGCCATCCCTTCGGCCACAAAGGATTCCTCTCCATGACCGACACCGCCCGCATCCCGCGTCATCTGCAAGTTCTGGGTGAAGTCTGGGACGAGTTCGCAAAGCGGCTCGATGCGGGCATCGCACCGGTCATGCCCATCGTCACCGATCACCTCGAACGCACGCAGGGCAAGCGTTTCAGCCAGCTTGCCACGCGGGAAACCGACTACATGCAAGCGTGGATCGAGCGTGTCACCGCATGGGTGAACGGGCCAATGGCGCAGGCGTTGATGAATTCCGGCACCTCGGATCGGGACATGCGCCGTGTTGCCGAACGCTTCTCGCACTTCGCCGATGAACTGATCGAGCGGCGCGAAGGGCTGAAGGCCACAGCCACCGTTCCGTCCATGCGCGCCGCAGCACCTCGGCTGGATGCGGTTTACGTCTCCATACTGAAGCAGGTACAGGCCTTCGTGTCGCAGGTGGTTGCGGCGCTGGGGCCAGCGGCCTTGAGTCATCCCAATGGCAAGCGTGAGGGCAATAGCATCGAACTGTCCTTCACCTTCAGGCCCGTCATCGACGCGGAAATGGCGCAATTCTCCGCGTGGATGGCGCGCGCCAAATCCGGCTGGGACGTGGCATCGCCCTATGGTTATCGCCGCGCCGCCAGCCTGCCGCTGGCAGCATCCAAGGCCAAACCATCTGTCGCCGCTGCCACCGCGCAAACCTCGCCCGTTCTTTGGCAACTGGGGATAGGCACGGTGTTTGCCCTCGTGATCCTGGTTCCCATCCTCATCTGGGGCACGAAGGCAATCGTGATCATGCTGGCGATAGCTGCATTGATCTGGTGCATTTTCCACCCAAAAACCGTCCTGATCGTCTTGGGTCTGTTCTTCTTTTTCGGCCCAGACTAGCTATTCCAGCGTTGACGGGGAAAATCGGCTCGGCATGCCCTCTGGCGGCCATGTCTTCGTCCCGTTACGACCATTGTTCGATCATTGCTTTTTGCTCCTTTGTTGTGAGGCGGTCATTTTGCCAACGCGACCATCTGCGCTTACGCGGCAATCTGACAAAGGAACAGGATGCTGTCCTCGACGCGCTTCTTGACTTGGTACAGCGCCGTCAGGCTCAGTGCGCCGGAAAGGCCGTGCGTTCCACCATTCAATTCCCTGATCAGCGCCAGAACATTGTTGATGTTCTCGTCGGCGAAGGCTTCGAGTTCGGTGTTGACGATACCCTTGGCGCGGAGCCGATAGGCCATCTTGGATCGACGCGTCACGGTGCCTTGCGATGTCCGTTCGCAGCCCGGCATTGCGGCCTCCACTTCGTCGTCCGGTGCGGAAAGCTCGATGATTCCGTTGAATACCTCGCGCACGCTGGTGCAGAAGTGGCGGGCGGCTTCAGGGTTCTTCGGGTTCAGCGAGAACAGCGCACCGCGCCAGCGGCTGTCGAGGTCTTCGGAGAGGCTGGAAATCTCGTCGGTGATGGTGGTGGCTTGCAGGCCGGAGGCATCGGAGGAATCGTCCGGTGCTTCCTGATCTTCGTCAAGAGCATTGAGCAGGCTGACGCTGTTGGCGGCTTCGCGCTCGGAAAGGTCGTAGAAGTGGTTTTCTTCGTTGCTGAGGTGGCGCGTCTGCTCGGTGGTTTCGAGGCGCTGGTAGCTTTCGGTCAGCCTCACGACCGACGTTCGATAGGTGACGACGCGCTGTGTGGAACTGCGGGATTGAAGCCGTGCAAGTTCGTTCTTGAGGCGCTGCTGGTTGGCTCGAACGCGATTGTTGTAGGTGCGAACAGCCGCGTTGTAGTTGTTGATGGCGGCGTTGATCTTGCGGACACGTTCCCGCCGATTCCGTTCGATGTCCCGCATCTGCTGCTGAGGTGTCGCCGGAGTTCATCAGCAAGGTCACCGACGAGGTGATGGCCGAGGTGACGGCGTGGCAATCGCGGCCGTT
>NZ_JBBDHC010000026.1:0-8292 GCF_037203605.1 Denitratimonas tolerans | reverse complement strand
TCGGTGAGAAATGGCTACGCACTGAGCCGCTGCGTGGCCCCGCGATGTCGAAAACCCACGCATGAACCCCCGATCTGCGCCCGATCTGTGCCCGATCTGTGCCCAAAGCGGCGCTTGCGCGGCCGCTTCCTACCCGCCAGACTGGCCGAAAAGGGCGTTTGAATTTCCTATACCCCGGCCTTCGAGGTCATCCAGACCCTGCACGGCATCTATTGCGGACCGGGCGCGACCGGTGGGGATGAAGCGACATGATCGCGCTGCTGAAAACCCTGTTCGGGTTCGGCGGTGAACAGGTGTCCGTGCAGCAGGCGGTGCAACGCATCAATGCCGGTGTCCTGCTGCTGGACGTGCGCGAGCCGGGCGAATTCAACGCCGGCCACGCGCTGGACGCGCAGCCGCTGCCGCTGGACCGCATCCGTGCACAGCGCCACGCCGCGCTGGCCGCGCTGCCAGCCCACAACGGCGAACTGCTGCTGATCTGCCACAGTGGCGTGCGCTCGCGTCTGGCCCAGAACCTGCTCGGCCAGCGCCAGGATTGCCGCTGCATCAACGTGCGCGGCGGCATGGCCGCATGGGCCGCCGCCGGCCTGCCGATGAGCCGTGCCACGTCCAGCTGATCGAGGAGATGTCCATGAACACCAAGACCGGTATCGCCATGTGGGATGCCCGCTTCAACACACCCGACTACGTCTACGGCACCGAACCCAACGCCTTCCTCGTAGCCCAGTCACACCGTTTGCAACCGGGCATGCGCGCCCTGGCGCTGGCCGATGGCGAAGGCCGCAACGGCGTCTGGCTGGCACAGCAGGGCCTCGATGTACTGTCGGTGGACGGCTCGGAAACCGCACTGGCCAAGGCCCGTGCGCTGGCCGCCGCACGCGGTGTGACACTGGAAACCGAACAGGCCGATCTGGCGCACTGGGATTTCGGCCAGCAACACTTCGATCTGGTGGCCGCGATCTTCATCCAGTTCGCCGGCCCGGAACTGCGCCAGCGCCTGTTCGCCGCAATGCGCGACAGCCTCAAACCCGACGGCCTTCTGATCCTGCAGGGCTATCGCCCGGAACAGCTCGACTACGGCACCGGCGGGCCGAAGCAGATCGAACAGCTCTACACCGCCGCCATGCTGCGCGAAGCCTTCGCCGGCATGGAGATCCTGCACCTGGAAGAACACGACTCGGTCATCAGCGAAGGCTGCGGCCACAGCGGCATGTCGGCGCTGGTCGATCTGGTCGCACGCAAACCTGCCGCCAACGCGGACAACTGAAAGGACAACAACATGGACAGCACCCGCTATCAGGACCATATCGCCAACATCAATCGCCACCTGGCACCACTGCGCAGCGGCATTCCCGACACCCTGCAGGGCTTTGGCGCGATGGCGCGCGCCGCGATGGCGCCCGGTGCGCTGGATGAAAAGACCAAGGAGCTGATCGCCATGGCGATCGGTGTGGCGACGCGCTGCGACGGCTGCCTGGGCTTCCACGGCAAGGCCCTGGTGCGGCTGGGCGCCAGCGACGAGGAAGTGCGCGAAATGCTCGGCGTGGCGGTCTACATGGGCGGCGGCCCCTCGCTGATGTACGCCGCCCATGCCTGGGAGTCGTACCGCGAGTTTGCTGCGGCTGCGACAAAGTGACGCACCCTCCGGCGCCACCACTTTGACCCCGATCAAACCTTTCAGACTGCGACTCGAGCAGCCTGAAAAAAGAGCCTGACGAAGGAGTAGCACCATGATGCCGGACCCGTTGGTCGTCGACCTGTCGCGACTGCAATTCGCAGCCACGGCGATGTACCACTTCCTGTTTGTTCCCCTGACCCTGGGCCTGTCGCTGATGCTGGCGATCATGGAGTCGGTCTATGTGATGACCGGCAAGGAAATCTACAAACAGATGACGAAGTTCTGGGGCAAGTTGTTCGGCATCAACTTCGCGCTGGGTGTGGCCACCGGCATCACGATGGAGTTCCAGTTCGGCACCAACTGGTCGTACTACTCGCAGTACGTGGGCGACATCTTCGGCACGCCGCTGGCGATTGAAGGGCTGATGGCGTTCTTCATGGAATCGACCTTCGTGGGGCTGTTCTTCTTCGGCTGGGACAAGCTCAGCCGGGTCAAGCACCTGATGGTGACCTGGCTGGTGGCGCTGGGCTCGAACTTCTCGGCGCTGTGGATCCTGATCGCCAACGGCTGGATGCAGTACCCGGTGGGTGCCGAATTCAATCCGGAAACCCTGCGCATGGAAATGAGCAGCTTTGCCGAGGTGTTCTTCAACCCGGTGGCACAGGTCAAGTTCGTGCACACGGTCTCGGCCGGTTATGCCACGGCGGCCTGCTTCGTGCTGGGCATCAGCGCCTGGTATCTGCTCAAGGGCCGGCATATCGCATTCGCGCAGCGCAGCTTCGCGATCGCGGCCGCCTTCGGCCTGGCTTCGGTGCTGTCGGTGATCACTTTGGGCGACGAGAGCGGCTATGAGATCGGCCATTCGCAGAAGGTCAAGTTGGCCGCGATCGAGGGCATGTGGGAAACGCACCAGCCGCCGGCACCGTTCACCGTGGTGGGCATGATCGACTCGGAGAACATGAAGACCGATTACGCGATCGAAATCCCGTGGATCATGGGCCTGATCGCGACCCGCTCGGTCGACAAACCGATCACCGGCATCCGCGATCTGGTGGCCGAACACGAGATCAAGATCCGCAACGGCATGCAGGCCTACGCCGCGTTGCAGCAGGTGCGCGCTAACCCGGAAGACGCTGGCGCACGCGCCCGCCTGATGGAACACCAGGCCGATCTGGGCTATGGCCTGCTGGTCAAACGCTACGCCCCGGATGTGGTGGATGCCACCGACGAGCAGATCGCGCAGGCAGCACGCGACGGGATTCCACCGGTCGGACCACTGTTCTGGGCTTTCCGCATCATGGTGGGCGCCGGTTTCTTCATGCTCGGCGTGTTCGTGCTGGCGATCATTGCGACCTCGCGCAATACCGTGTTGCGCCAGCGCTGGCTGCTGAAACTGGCGGTGTTCACGATCCCGATGCCGTGGATCGCCTCGGAAATGGGCTGGTTCGTGGCCGAGGTCGGACGCCAGCCATGGACGGTGGCGGAAATCCTGCCGACCTGGATCAGCGTGTCCTCGCTCAGCGTCGGTGATCTGATCTTCAGCCTGGGCGGTTTCGTGCTGCTCTACACCGCACTGCTGGTGGTCGAGATGTATCTGATGATCAAGTTCGCGCGACAGGGACCGGATGATCCGACTCCGACAGGCGGTGCCGATACGCCGTCGCTGACCAGCGCGCAGCAGGCCTGAGGAGCACCGCCATGACTGAACTTCTCGCTTTCCTGATGAGCTATGAAACCCTGCGTTTCATCTGGTGGCTGTTCCTGGGTGTGCTGTTGATCGGCTTCGCCATCATGGACGGCTTCGATCTGGGTGTCGGTGCCCTGCTGCCATGGGTGGCGCGCACCGATGACGAGCGCCGCGTGCTGATCAACGCCATCGGTCCGACTTGGGAAGGCAACCAGGTCTGGTTCATCCTTGGAGGCGGCGCGATCTTCGCGGCCTATCCGCTGATCTACTCGGCCGCCTTCTCCGGCTTCTTCGTGGCGCTGATCCTGGTGCTGTTCGCGCTGATCCTGCGGCCTGTCGGTTTCGACTACCGCAGCAAACTGCCGCACCCGCAATGGCGCTCGATGTGGGACTGGGGCCTGTTCATCGGCGGCTTCGTGCCGGCACTGGTGTTCGGCGTGGCCTTCGGCAATCTGCTGCAGGGCGTGCCGTTTTATTTCGACGATTCCCTGCGGGTGCACTACGAGGGCGGCCTGCCCGGCCTGCTGAACCCGTTCGGCCTGCTGGCCGGCGTGGTCAGCCTGTCGATGCTGGTGATGCAGGGAGCCGCGTTCCTGCTATTGAAGACCGTCGGCCACCTGCGCGAACGTGCACACCGTGCGCTGGGTGTGGCGGCACTGGTGTTCGCACTGAGCTTCGCGGGTGCCGGACTGTGGGTCGGTTTCGGCATCGACGGCTATGTGCTGACCGCGTTCGCCGGCACCGAAGCCGCTTCCAATCCGGTGGCCAAGGAGGTGGTGCGCCAGACCGGTGCCTGGTTCGCCAATTTCAAGGCCACGCCGGTGTTGTGGCTGGTGCCGTTGCTGGCTTTCACCGGTGCCTTCGGCGCCTGGTGGCTGGCGGCCCGGCGACCCGGCGTGGGCTTCATCGCCAGTTCGGTAGCGGTGGCCTGCACCATCCTGACCGCCGGCATCGCGATGTTCCCGTTCATGATGCCCTCCAGCCTGGAGCCAGCGCACAGCCTGACCGTCTGGGATGCAACCTCCAGCCTGCTGACGCTGCGCTGGATGTTCTGGATGACGGTGCTGTTCCTGCCGCTGATCCTGTTCTACACCAGCTGGGTATTCAGCGTGCTGCGCGGACCGGTGACGCTGGAACAGGTGAGCGACTCGCACGAGCATTACTGAGCGGAACAAAGGAGAACGAGCATGTGGTATTTCACGTGGATCCTCGGCGTACTGATGGCCTGTTTCGCCGGCATCATCAATGCGATGTGGCTGGAATTCCATGGTTATCCGGACGAGGACGGCAACGACCAGTACTGACCGGTGGAACCTGCCATCAGCAGCGATGTGCAGTGGCTGCAACAGCGCACCGCATCCGTGTCCGGGCTGGTGCGTCTGGCCGGGCTGGCCGGTGCGGCGGCGGTACTGGCGCATGTCGGATTCGCCGCTGCGCTGGCATTTGCCGTCGGTACCTGGGTGCAAGGGCGTTTTGATACCGGCTGGCAGTTGCTGGCGATGGTGCTGGCAATCGGCGCGCGCAGCGGGCTGCTGGCGCTGCGCGACTACGCCGGCGGCCTCGCCGGGTTGAGGCTGCGCCAGCAGGTGCGGGCCGAAGTGCTGGATACGCTGGAACGCCTCGGCCCGCTGCGTGGCCACGCCGGTGACGACGGCGCGTTGTCGACGCTGGTCACGGAACAGGTCGATGCGCTGGATGGACACGTCTCGCGCTACCTGCCGCAACGCCTGACGATCGCGCTGGCCCTACCCACGCTGCTGCTGGCGGTAACGCCGTTCAGTTGGATGGCGCTGCTGATCCTGGCCGGAACCGCGCCGCTGATTCCGGTGTTCATGCATCTGGTCGGGCGTGGCGCGGCGGCCGCCAGCCAGCGCCAGGCCGATGCGCTGGCACGGCTTGGCGGACAGTTCCTGGATCTGGTCCGGGGTCTGCCGATGCTGCGCCTGCTGGGCCAGGTGATGCCGGCTGCCGCGCGTCTCGGGCACGGCATCGAGGATTACCGCACCCGCACCATGCAGGTGCTGCGGCTGGCTTTCCTGTCCTCGATGGTGCTGGAGCTGTTCGCCTCGCTATCGATCGCGATGCTGGCGCTGTATCTGGGGCTGTCGCTGCTCGGGCGTCTGGATATCGGCCACTACGGCCAGACGATGACGCTGGGCCCTGCGCTGTTCATGCTGCTGCTGGCACCGGAGTTCTACGCCCCGCTGCGCCAGCTCGGTGCCGATTACCACGTGCGCGCCGATGCGCTGGCTGCTGCTGCCAGACTACGTGGATTGCAGGCGCAACTGCCGGCCGCTGCCACTGCAACGGCAGCGATGCCTGCGAGCACTGCACGCAGCGATCCGGCAGCGCCGCTGATCGTGTTTGAGCATGTCGGCCTGCGTCATGCCGATGGGCGTGTGGCGCTGGAAAACGTGTGTTTCACCGTCAACGCCGGTGAGCGGATCGCACTGCGCGGTGCCAGCGGTTCTGGCAAGAGCACGCTGCTGGCGCTGGCTGCCGGCCTGATCCAACCGACCTCTGGTCGCATCCTGATCCACGGCCAGGCACTAGACACCACCGCCTGGTGGCCGCGTCTGGGCTGGATGGAACAACGCCCGGAATGGTTTTTCCAATCCATCCGCGACAACGTGCTGGTCGGACAGCCAGCCGACGAGGCGCGACTGTGGCAGGCGCTGACCGAGGCCGGACTGGACGAAGTGGTCCGCGCCCTGCCCAGCCAGGCCAATGCGGTGGTCGGCAGTGCACAGGGCACGCTGTCGGGCGGGCAACTGCAACGCCTGGCGCTGGCCCGTGCGCTGGCACGCGATGCCGATGTCTGGCTGCTGGATGAGCCCTTCTCGCAACTGGACGCAGAAACCGGCATGCGCCTGCGCCACACCCTGGGCCTGGCCAGCCACGGCCGCACCGTGCTGATGGCCACGCACGAAAGCGAAGACCCGGACTGGATCAACCGCACCCTGCTGCTGGAGCGCGGCCGGCTGCTGGCCGACAGCAGCCGGCCGGATGTACCGGAGCCCGGCATATGAGCGGCATCGACCAGAAACCGCCGCACGATGCCGCGATCCCGCGCTTCTCGCAGCCACGCCATCTGCGCTGGTTCGCGTTGGCTGCACTGCTGGGCAGCATCACTCTGCTCGCCTCGCTCGGGCTGCTGGCGCTGTCCGGTCACTTCATCACCGCCACCGCCATTGCCGGCGGCAGTGTCGCCAGCGCGGCGGTCTTCGACATCTTTCGCCCCGGCGCGATGATCCGTTTCTTTGCCATTGCCCGCACCGCCGGGCGTTATGGCGAACGCATCATCTCGCACGAAGCGGTGCTTCGGCTGCTGGCTGACCTGCGCCGGCATGCCTTCTCGCGTCTGGCACGGCTGGCACCCGAACCGCTGGCCCGCATGGCCGATGGCGACCTGTTGCAACGTCTGGTCAGCGACATCGATACCCTCGACGAAGCACCACTGCGGGTCTGGCTGCCGTGGCTGTGGAGCCTGCTGGTCACGGCGGTTGCGTTGCTATTGCTGAACTGGGCGCATCCGCAGCTGGCGCTGGGCGCGCTGCCCTGGTTGCTGATGGCCACGTTGGGCCTACCACTGCTGCTGGCCTTCGGTGCCCGCCGCAGCGGCGAACATTTGGCGGCCTTCGGTGCCCACCGTCGCAGCGAGCTGATCGATGCACTACGCGGTTTCGTCACCCTGCGCCTGAGCGGTGCCTGGCAACAGCGCCGCGCCGACTGGCTGGCCAACGACCAGGCCCTGCTGCAACTGCAATGGCGCCAGCGCCTGCTTCAATCCCTGGCCGTGGCCGGCATCACCGCGCTGGTCGGGCTGGCCACTTGGCAAACCGCACGCCTTGGTCACGCCCTGCTCGCCGGCGATGCGGTGAGTGCGCCATGGCTGGTACTGGCTATCCTGGCGGCATTCGGCACGTTGGAAGCCATCACCCCCTGCGCCGGCGTGGTGCTGGCCCATGGACGCTCACGCGCCGCCGCCGACCGGCTGGAGGCGCTGTATCGGCTTGAACCGTTGCTGGATTTTCCCCGTCAGCCAGCCGAACCATTGACTGCGGAAGCTGGCAATTTCGCGCTGACAATGGACGGCGTTCACTTCCGCTGGCCCGACCGCAGCGTCGGCATCGAGGTGGACACGCTGTGTATCGAGGCCGGTGAACGGGTGCTGGTCAGCGGCCCGTCCGGCGGTGGCAAGTCGACGTTCGCGGCGCTGGCGGCGCGCATGGCCGACCCGGATCGCGGCACGATCCGCTTTGGCGGCCACGCGTTGCATCGCTTCGATGAAGCCACACTGCGCCGGCATATCGCCCTGCTGCCGCAGCGCCCGCACCTGTTTGCGATGACGCTGGCGGAAAACCTGCGGCTGGGCGATCCACAGGCCAGCGACGACGAACTGCGCGCCGTGCTGGCCGCCGTGGACCTGCAGAGCTGGTTGGCACAATTGCCCGATGGGATGGCCACACCCCTCGGCGAATACGGCCGTGGACTATCCGGCGGCGAAGCGCGGCGCGTGGCGACAGCCGCGGTGCTGTTGCGCAAAGCCGCACTCACCATCCTGGATGAACCCTTCGAAGGCCTCGATCCGGCCAGCCGCGCTCGCGTGGCAGACGGCATCGACCACTGGATCGGCCCGCGCAGCCTGATCATCGCCACCCACCGCGATGTCGCCATGTCCGGCAAGGTGCGGAAGCTACGGGTCGTGGATGGACGGCTGGTGACAGATTCGTCCACGCTCCGCTGAAGGTTGTCACCCCGCCCGCATTCCGCCATTTCCGGCACGGCGGATCGTCACTGGGCGCAGTGCAGGCGGACGTATACTCGGGCCTTCCTTCGAGTACCAGGCCAAGGAGCTGTTTGCTCAGTTCGGCATTCCGGTTCCGGCTGGCAAGATCGCACGCACGCCAGATGAAGCCGTCGAGGCCGCCAAGGCCATCGGTGGCGACTTCTGGGTGGTCAAGGCCCAGATCCACGCGGGCGGCCG
>NZ_JBBDHC010000025.1:0-15000 GCF_037203605.1 Denitratimonas tolerans | reverse complement strand
GATTCTTCGGCGCGTGCAGGACGGTGTCGAGAAGCCGCGCCCGAAGGTGCTGTTCGAACCGGGCGAGCTGGTGCGCGTGGTCGATGGTCCGTTCAACGACTTCAACGGCACGGTCGAGGAAGTCAACTACGACAAGAGCCGCCTGCGCGTGGCGGTACTGATTTTCGGGCGATCCACCCCGGTCGAGCTCGAGTTCGGCCAGGTGGAGAAGGCCTGAGGAAGGGCCGGGATTCGTGATTCGTGATTCGGGATTCGTGAAGCGCACCATCGCTCACCCAATCCCCAATCCCCAATCCCCAATCCCGAAACAAGCAACCAACGGGGAGCCATACCGGTGATCCACACCGCGCGGCGCTCGAACCCGAGGAGTCAACGAAATGGCAAAGAAAGTTGTCGGCTACATCAAGCTGCAGGTGAAGGCCGGTCAGGCCAATCCCAGCCCGCCCATCGGCCCCGCGCTGGGTCAGCGCGGCCTGAACATCATGGAGTTCTGCAAGGCGTTCAACGCCGCCACGCAGAAGCTCGAGCCCGGCCTGCCGATTCCGGTCGTGATCACGGCCTATTCCGATCGCAGCTTCACGTTCATCACCAAGACGCCGCCGGCGACGGTGCTGCTGAAGAAGGCGACGGGCGTCCAGTCCGGCTCCAAGCGCCCGAACACCGAGAAGGTGGGCAAGGTCACCCGCGCCCAGCTCGAAGAGATCGCCAAGGCCAAGGAGCCTGATCTCACCGCCGCGTCGCTGGACGCCGCCGTGCGCACGATCGCCGGCAGCGCGCGAAGCATGGGTCTGAACGTCGAGGGATAAGTCATGGCAAAGCTCAGCAAGCGTTTCAAGGCCCTCAACGCGACCGTCGTTCCGGGCAAGGCCTATCCTCTGGATGAGGCACTGAAGATTCTCAAGGACAACAGCAAGGTCAAGTTCGTCGAGGCCATCGACGTGGCCGTGCGCCTTGGCGTGGACGCCAAGAAGTCCGACCAGCAGGTGCGCGGCTCCACCGTGCTGCCGGCCGGTACCGGCAAGACCGTGCGCGTGGCGGTGTTCTGCCCGGCCGGTGCCAAGGCAGACGAGGCCCTGGCCGCCGGTGCCGACGTGGTCGGCATGGACGACCTGGCCGAGAAGATGCAGGCCGGTGACCTCAACTACGATGTGGTCATCGCCACGCCCGACGCCATGCGCGTGGTCGGCAAGCTCGGTACGGTTCTCGGCCCGCGCGGCCTGATGCCCAACCCGAAAGTCGGCACCGTGTCCGCCGACGCGGCCCAGGCGGTTCGCAATGCCAAGGCCGGTCAGGTGCGCTATCGCACCGACAAGGCCGGGATCATCCATTGCACCATCGGCAAGGCCAGCTTCGAAGTCGCCGCGCTCAAGGACAACCTGCACGCGCTCCTGTCCGACCTGGTCAAGGCCAAGCCGGCCACGGCCAAGGGCCAGTACCTGCAGAAGATTTCCCTGTCCAGCACCATGGGCAAGGGCGTCACGGTGGATCAGTCCAGCCTCGAGCTGGCCCGCTGATATCCGGTTTTTCCGGGGCGTCTGTCCAGCCCCGGCGTGTTTTGAAGGCCCCCGATGCGCGTGCATCGGGGCGCCGTCAAAGACCGCAGGCGCGAAATGCGGCTTCTTCGTTGGAGGCGCGTTCCGCTTAATCCGGCCACCCGGCCCGGCCTGCGCAGATGGTGTCACCTTCTGGAGTTTTTCTGGTTCGCGCAAGTCCTGGGACATCCCAGCTCTGGCTCACTCCAGGTCCAGTACGGCCACCAGGGAATGCCTTCCGGGCATTCCGGGCACCCACGGAAGGGTGCTGACGAGGACCGCACGCGGCAGGAGCCGCAAGCGGAGTTCACCAGGAGGAGTGTTATGGCTCTCAATCTGTCCCAGAAGAAGGAAGTCGTCGCCGAACTGGCCGACGTCGCCGCCACGGCCCACTCCCTGATCGCAGCCGAGTACGCGGGCACCACGGTCGAGCAGATGACCGCGATGCGCAAGAAGGCGCGTGAATCCGGCGTGTTTCTGAAAGTTGTCAAGAACACGCTGGCCACGCGCGCGGTGGCGGGTACCGAATTCGAGTGCGTCAAGGACGTACTGGTCGGTCCGCTGCTGTATGCGTTCTCGACCGAGGAGCCCGGCGCTGCCGGTCGCCTGATCAAGGAATTCGCCAAGGGCAACGACAAGCTGCAGCCCAAGGTTGTCGCCATGGGCGGCCAGCTCTACCCGGCCAGCCACGTCGAGGTGCTCGCCTCGTTGCCGACCCGCGAACAGGCGCTGGCGATGCTCGCCCGCGTGCTTGCGGAACCGGCCGCGATGTTCGCCCGCGCGATCAAGGCGGTTGCCGATCAGCAGGGCGGTGGCGAAGCAGCCCCCGCAGACGCTGTGGCCGAGACGGCGTAATCCATTTCGCGGTGGCATCCACCGCTCCACGATTCAACTCCAGAGGTAAATACCATGTCCCTTTCCAACGAGCAGATCGTCGAAGCCGTTGCCCAGAAGACCCTTCTTGAGGTGATGGAACTGGTCAAGGCGATCGAAGAGAAGTTTGGCGTTTCCGCCGCTGCCCCCGTCGCCGTGGCCGCTGGCCCGGTAGCTGCGGCTGCGGTCGAAGAGCAGACCGAGTTCACCGTCGTGCTGAAGTCCGCCGGCGAGAAGAAGGTCGACGTGATCAAGGCGGTTCGCGCGATTACCGGCCTGGGCCTGAAGGAAGCCAAGGACCTCACCGAGGCCGGTGGCGTCCTGAAGGAAGGCGTCAGCAAGGACGATGCGGCCAAGTTCAAGAAGGATCTTGAAGCCGCCGGCGCGACGGTCGAAGTCAAGTGATGCAGGCGGGCGCTCGCGCATCGCGCGAGCGCCCTTGCGGTTGCGTGATCCCGGCATGCTTCAGGCGGGTTCGCGCGCATACCGCGATGCGTCATCCCCGCGAAGGTGGGGATCCAGCCTTTGATTTTTGGTATCGCGTGATCGAAAAAGAAGCAAAAGCCACTGTATTCCCGCATTTGCAGGGATGACAGCAGCACGCCAAGGCTGGGGATGAATGTCCCCGGCCTTTGGCCGTTGTAGAAGCAAGAGTTCCAGAACCGTTCGAGTTGGCAGTCGGAAGTAGTGGGAGAAGGCGTGCTGGTGCCGGCAATACCAGCGACTTCCCACTGCCAGTTTGAGATTCCCCCGTTGGCCGCCCGCGGCCGCACATGACGAGGCGCACGCTCCATGACCACCGCCAAACAGTACTCGTTCACCGAAAAGAAGCGCATCCGCAAGGATTTCAGCAAGCGGCCCTCGATCCTCGGGGTTCCCTACCTGCTGGAGATCCAGGTCGACTCCTATCGCGAGTTCCTGCAGGAGCACCTGGCTCCCGCGCAGCGTCGCGAGCAGGGCCTGCATGCCGCGCTCAAGTCGGTATTCCCGATCACCAGCTACAGCGGCAACGCCGCGCTGGAGTACGCCAGCTACAAGCTGGGCGAGCCGCCGTTCGACGAGCGCGAGTGCCGCAACCGCGGCTTGAGCTACGGTGCCCCGCTGCGCGTGACCGTGCGCCTGGTCATCTACGACAAGGACAGCCCGGCCTCCAACAAGGCGATCAAGTACGTGAAGGAGCAGGAGGTCTACATGGGCGAAATGCCGCTCATGACCGACAACGGCACCTTCATCATCAACGGCACCGAGCGCGTCATCGTCTCCCAGCTGCACCGCTCCCCGGGCGTGTTCTTCGACCACGACCGCGGCAAGACGCACAGCTCCGGCAAGCTGCTCTACAGCGCCCGCATCATTCCCTACCGCGGCTCCTGGCTGGACTTCGAGTTCGATGCCAAGGACGCGCTGTTCACCCGCATCGATCGTCGCCGCAAGCTGCCGGTGACGGTGCTGCTGCGCGCGCTGGGCTACACCAACGAGGAAATGCTCGGCATCTTCCACGAGAGGAACGACTTCAACCTGCGCAAGGACGGTGCCGAACTGGCGCTGGTGGCCGAGCGCCTGCGCGGCGAGACCCTGAACTTCGACGTGGTGGCTGGCGGCAAGGTCATCGTCGAGTCGGGCAAGCGCATCACCGCGCGCCACGTCAAGCAGCTCGAGCAATCGGGGATCAAGGCTCTGGACGTGCCGGACGACTACCTGCTGGGCCGCATCCTGGCGCACGACGTCGTCGACAAGAAGACCGGCGAACTCATCATGCCGGCCAATGACGAGCTCACCGACGAGCACCTGGCCAAGCTGCGCAAGCACGGCATCACCGCGTTCAGCACGCTGTGGGTCAATGACCTCGACCGGATCCCGGCGCTGTCCAATACGCTGCGCATCGACCCGACCCGTACCCCGCTGGAGGCGTTGGTCGAAATCTACCGCATGATGCGGCCGGGCGAGCCGCCGACCAAGGAAGCGGCGCAGAACCTGTTCCAGAACCTGTTCTTCACGCTGGATCGCTACGATCTTTCGGCCGTGGGCCGGATGAAGTTCAACCGCCGCGTCGGCCGCACCGAGGTCGAGGGCCCGGGCGTGCTGGACAACGACGACATCCTGGCCGTGCTCAAGGTGCTCATCGAGATCCGCAACGGCAAGGGCATCGTCGACGACATCGACCACCTCGGCAACCGCCGCGTGCGTTCGGTCGGCGAGATGGCCGAAAACACCTTTCGCGTCGGGCTGGTGCGGGTCGAACGTGCGGTGCGCGAGCGCCTGTCGCTGGCCGAATCCGAGGGCTTGACGCCGCAGGAGCTGATCAACGCCAAACCCGTCGCCGCCGCGATCAAGGAGTTCTTCGGTTCCTCGCAGCTTTCGCAGTTCATGGACCAGAACAACCCGCTGTCGGAAGTCACCCACAAGCGCCGCGTCTCTGCGCTGGGGCCGGGCGGCCTGACCCGCGAGCGCGCCGGCTTCGAGGTGCGCGACGTGCACCCGACCCATTACGGCCGCGTCTGCACCATCGAAACGCCGGAAGGCCCGAACATCGGCCTGATCAACTCGCTGGCGGTCTACGCGCGCACCAACTCCTACGGTTTCCTGGAGACGCCCTACCGCAAGGTGGTCGACGGCAAGGTGACCGAGGAGATCGAGTACCTGTCCGCGATCGAAGAGGCCGGCTACCCGGTGGCGCAGGCCAACTCGCCGCTCACCGCGGACGGCGGGTTCGCCGAAGCCTTCGTTCCCTGCCGCTTCCAGGGCGAGTCGCTGCTCAAGGGGGCCAACGAGATCCGCTACATGGACGTCTCGCCGATGCAGACCGTCTCGGTCGCGGCGGCGCTGGTGCCCTTCATCGAGCACGACGACGCCAACCGCGCGCTGATGGGCGCGAACATGCAGCGCCAGGCGGTTCCGACCCTGCGCGCGCAGACGCCGCTGGTGGGCACCGGCATGGAGCGCTACGTGGCGCGCGACTCGGGCGTGAACTCCATCGCGCTGCGCGGCGGCGTGGTCGACCAGGTCGATGCGGGCCGCATCGTGGTGCGTGCGCACGAGGCCGAAGTCGGCGAGAACGACGCCGGCGTCGACATCTACACGCTCACCAAATACACCCGTTCCAACCAGAACACCTGCATCAACCAGCGTCCGCTGGTGAACGTGGGCGACGTGGTGGAGCGCGGCGACGTGCTGGCCGACGGTCCCTCCACCGATATCGGCGAGCTGGCGCTGGGCCAGAACATGCTGGTCGCCTTCATGCCCTGGAACGGCTACAACTTCGAGGACTCCATCCTCCTGTCCGAGCGCGTGGTCAAGGAAGACCGCTACACCACGATCCACATCGAGGAGCTGACCTGCGTCGCGCGCGACACCAAGCTCGGTCCCGAGGAAATCTCCGCCGACATCCCCAACGTCTCCGAGCAGGCGCTTGGGCGTCTGGACGAGTCGGGCGTGGTCTACATCGGTGCCGAAGTGCAGGCCGGCGACATCCTGGTGGGCAAGGTCACGCCCAAGGGCGAAGCCCAGCTCACGCCGGAAGAAAAGCTGCTGCGCGCGATCTTCGGCGAGAAGGCGTCCGACGTTAAGGACAGCTCGCTGCGCGTGCCGCCGGGCATGGACGGCACCGTCATCGACGTGCAGGTCTTCACCCGCGACGGCATCGAAAAGGACAAGCGCGCGCGCCAGATCGAGGAAATGGAGATCAAGCGCGTCAAGAAGGATTTCGACGACCAGTTCCGCATCCTGGAAGGGGCGATCTACGACCGCCTGCGCTCGCAGATCGTCGGCCGCATGGCCAACGGCGGCCCGGTCGGCCTGAAGAAGTCCGAAATCACCGAGGCCTATCTCGACGGGCTCAAGAAGGACGACTGGTTCTCGATCCGGATGAAGGACGAGGACGCGGCCGAGGCCATCGAGAGCGCCCAGAAGCAGATCGAAGCGCACAAGAAGGAATTCGAGAAGCGCTTTGCCGACAAGCGCGCCAAGATCACCCAGGGCGACGACCTTGCCCCGGGCGTGCTCAAGATGGTCAAGGTGTTCCTCGCGGTGAAACGCCGCATCCAGCCGGGCGACAAGATGGCCGGCCGGCACGGCAACAAGGGCGTAGTCTCGATGATCAAGCCGGTCGAGGACATGCCGTTCATGGCCGACGGCCGCTCGGTGGACATCGTGCTCAACCCGCTCGGCGTGCCCAGCCGCATGAACATCGGCCAGATCCTGGAAACCCACCTGGGCTGGGCCGCCAAGGGCCTGGGCGAGAAGATCCAGAAGATGCTCGATGCGCAGCGCAATGCGGCCGAGCTGCGTGCATTCCTCGACCAGATCTACAACCACGACGCCGCCGGCCGCGGCGAGCGCCGCGAGGAGTTGGGGGCGCTCAGCAACGACGACATCCAGGCGCTGGCGAAGAACCTCACCGCTGGCGTGCCGATGGCGACCCCGGTGTTCGACGGTGCCGACGAGGCCGAGATCAAGTCGATGCTGCGCCTGGCCGACCTGCCCGAGTCGGGGCAGACGACGCTGTACGACGGCCGCACCGGCGACGCCTTCGACCGCAAGGTGACGGTGGGCTACATGTACATGCTCAAGCTCAACCACCTGGTCGACGACAAGATGCACGCCCGCTCCACCGGCCCGTACTCGCTCGTCACCCAGCAGCCGCTGGGTGGCAAGGCGCAGTTCGGCGGCCAGCGCTTCGGCGAGATGGAAGTCTGGGCGCTGGAGGCCTACGGCGCGGCCTACACCCTGCAGGAAATGCTGACGGTGAAGTCCGATGACGTGCAGGGCCGCAACCAGATGTACAAGAACATCGTCGACGGCAACCACGAGATGACGGCCGGCATGCCCGAGTCGTTCAACGTGCTGGTCAAGGAAATCCGTTCGCTCGCGATCAACATCGAGTTGGAAGAGCACTGAGAGCCGGGATTGGGGATTGGCGATTGGGGATTCGCAAAAGCGACGTCCCGCAATCCCGCCAATCCCCGCTCTGACCAATCCCGAATCTCAAATCCCGAATCCCGGAGTTCAAAATGAAAGATTTGCTCAACCTCTTCAATCCCCAGCGCCAGGCGCTTGATTTCGACGGCATCCGCATTGGCCTGGCGCCGCCGGACATGATCCGCGGCTGGTCGTATGGCGAGGTGAAGAAGCCCGAGACGATCAACTACCGCACCTTCAAGCCCGAGCGCGACGGCCTGTTCTGCGCCGCCATCTTCGGGCCGATCAAGGACTACGAGTGCCTGTGCGGCAAGTACAAGCGCATGAAGCACCGCGGCGTGGTGTGCGAGAAGTGCGGCACCGAGGTGACCCTGGCCAAGGTGCGCCGCGAGCGCATGGGCCATATCGACCTGGCGACGCCGGTCGCGCACATCTGGTTCCTCAAGTCGCTGCCCTCGCGCATCGGCCTCATGCTCGACATGACGCTGCGCGACATCGAGCGCATCCTGTACTTCGAGGCCTACGTGGTGATCGATCCGGGCCTGACCCCGCTCGAGCGTGGCAATCTCCTGACCGAGGAGCAGTTCCTCCAGGCGGTGCAGGACCACGGCGACGAGTTCGACGCCAAGATGGGCGCCGAGGCGGTCTTCGACCTGCTCAAGAGCATCGACCTCAACGCCGAACTGATCCGGCTCAAGGAAGAAATCGCCGCGACCAACTCCGAGACCAAGCTCAAGCGCCTGTCCAAGCGCATCAAGCTGGTCGAGGCCTTCATCGAATCGGGCAACCGTCCCGAGTACATGGTGATGACGGTGCTGCCGGTGCTGCCGCCGGACCTGCGTCCGCTGGTGCCGCTGGACGGCGGCCGCTTCGCGACCTCCGACCTCAACGATTTGTACCGCCGCGTCATCAACCGCAACAACCGACTGCGCCGCCTGCTCGAACTCTCGGCACCGGACATCATCGTGCGCAACGAGAAGCGCATGCTGCAGGAATCGGTCGATGCGCTGATGGACAACGGTCGCCGCGGCCGCGCCATCACCGGCACCAACAAGCGTCCGCTCAAGTCGCTCGCCGACATGATCAAAGGCAAGCAGGGCCGCTTCCGCCAGAACCTGCTGGGCAAGCGCGTCGACTACTCCGGCCGTTCGGTCATCGTGGTCGGTCCGACGCTGCGACTGCACGAGTGCGGTCTGCCCAAGAAGATGGCGCTGGAACTGTTCAAGCCCTTCATCTTCTCCAAGCTGCAGCGCCGCGGTCTGGCGACCACCATCAAGGCCGCCAAGAAGCTGGTCGAGCGTGAAGAGGCGGATGTCTGGGACATTTTGGAAGAGGTGATCCGCGAGCATCCGGTGCTGCTCAACCGCGCCCCGACCCTGCATCGCCTGGGCATCCAGGCGTTCGAACCGGTGCTGGTGGAAGGCAAGGCCATCCAGCTGCATCCGCTGGTCTGCACCGCGTTCAACGCCGACTTCGACGGCGACCAGATGGCCGTGCATGTGCCGCTCTCGCTGGAAGCCCAGCTCGAAGCGCGCGCCCTGATGATGTCGTCCAACAACATCCTCAGCCCCGCCAACGGCGATCCGATCATCGTGCCTTCGCAGGACGTGGTGCTTGGCCTGTACTACATGACCCGCGAACTGGTGAACAAGAAGGGCGAGGGCATGGTCTTCGCCAACCTGTCCGAGGTGAAGCGCGCCTATGACAACAAGGCCGCCGAACTGCACGCCAGGATCCGCGTGCGCATCCCGCACTCGGAATTCGACGAGCGCGGCGAAGTCATCACCAAGACCTCGATCGTGGACACCACGGTCGGACGCGCCCTGCTGGCCGAGATCCTGCCGGAGGGTCTGCCGTTCGATCTGGTCAACACCGAGCTCAAGAAGAAGGCGATCAGCGGTCTCATCAACGAGTGCTACCGCCGCCTGGGTCTGAAGGAAACCGTCATCTTCGCCGACAAGCTGATGTACACCGGCTTCCGCTACGCGACCCGCGCCGGCGTCTCGATCGGCATCGACGACATGCTGATCCCGGACGAGAAGAAGGACATCCTGGCCGAGGCCGAGCAGGAGGTTCTCGAGATCCAGCAGCAGTACGCCTCGGGCCTGGTGACCGCCGGCGAGCGCTACAACAAGGTGGTCGACATCTGGTCACGCACCAACGAGCTCATCGCCGCGGCGATGATGAAGGGCATCGGTACCGAGCCGGCCAAGGACCGGGACGGCAAGGAGATCGACCAGAAGTCGATGAACTCGCTGTTCATCATGGCCGACTCCGGCGCGCGCGGTTCGGCGGCGCAGATTCGCCAGCTGGCCGGCATGCGCGGCCTGATGGCCAAGCCGGACGGTTCGATCATCGAGACTCCGATCATCGCGAACTTCCGCGAAGGCCTGGACGTCCAGCAGTACTTCAACTCGACCCACGGCGCGCGCAAGGGCCTGGCCGACACCGCGCTCAAGACCGCGAACTCCGGCTACCTCACCCGTCGCCTGGTGGACGTGGCGCAGGATGTGGTCATCACCGACCATGACTGCGGCACGCACAACGGACTCACCATGACGCCGATCGTGGAAGGCAGCGACATCGTCGAACCGCTGCGAGACCGCGTGCTCGGTCGCGTCGCGGCCGAAGACGTCTACGCGCCGGGCAACGACGAGGATCCGATCGTCACCCGCAACACCCTGCTCGACGAGCGTCTGGTGTTGCGTCTGGAAGATGCCGGCGTGCAGTCCATCAAGGTGCGTTCCACGATCACCTGCGATGCGCGCTTTGGCGTGTGCGCGCTGTGCTACGGCCGCGATCTGGCGCGTGGCCACCTGGTCAACAAGGGCGAGGCCGTGGGCGTCATCGCGGCGCAGTCGATCGGTGAGCCGGGTACCCAGCTCACCATGCGCACCTTCCACATCGGCGGTGCCGCATCGCGCGCGGCGGCGGTCGACACCATCAAGGTGAAGACCACCGGTACGGTCAAGTTCACCAACCTGAAGACCGTCCATCACGCCAATGGCCACCTGGTGGCGGTGTCGCGCTCGGGCGAAATCTCCGTGCTCGATGCCCAGGGCCGCGAGCGCGAGCGCTACAAGCTCAAGTACGGCACCGTGCTGGGGGTCAAGGACGGCGATGCGGTCACCAACGGCCAGGTCGTGGCGAACTGGGATCCGCACAACCACCCCATCGTGTCCGAAGTGTCCGGCTTCATGCGCTTCATCGACTTCGTCGAGGGCGTGACCGTGATCGAGAAGATCGACGAGCTGACCGGTCTGGCCAGCGTCGAGATCACCGATCCGAAGCGTCGTGGCTCCACCGGCAAGGATCTGCGTCCGATCGTGCGCATCGTCGATGCGGGCGGGCAGGACATCAACATCCCGGGCACCGATCTTCCGGCCCAGTACCTGCTGCCGCCGCGCGCCGTGCTCACCCTGCAGAACGGTGCGCCCGTGGGCGTGGGTGACGTGGTCGCGCGCATTCCGCAGGAGGCCTCCAAGACCCGCGACATCACCGGCGGCCTGCCGCGCGTGGCCGACCTGTTCGAGGCGCGCAAGCCCAAGGATCCGGCGATCCTGGCCGAGCGTTCGGGCGTGGTCAGCTTCGGCAAGGACACCAAGGGCAAGCAGCGCCTCATCATCACCGATGCCGACGGCAACGAGCACGAGGAGCTGATTCCCAAATACCGCAAGATCGAGGTGTTCGAGGGCGAGCACGTCACCCGCGGCGACATGATCGTCGACGGCGAGCCCAACCCGCAGGACATCCTGCGTCTGCTGGGCGTGAGCCAGCTGGCGGCCTACCTGACCAAGGAAATCCAGGACGTTTACCGCCTGCAGGGCGTGAAGATCAACGACAAGCACATCGAGACGATCATTCGCCAGATGCTGCGCAAGGTCGAAGTGGTCGAGCCGGGCGATACCACCTACCTGCGCGGCGAACAGGCCGAGCGCCTGCGCCTGATCGAGGACAACGCCAAGATCGAGGGGCGCGGCGAGATGCCGGCCACCTTCGATCCGGTGCTGCTGGGTATCACCAAGGCCTCGCTGGCGACCGAGTCGTTCATTTCCGCCGCCTCGTTCCAGGAGACGACGCGCGTGCTGACCGAGGCCGCGGTGCGCGGTACCCGGGACGGATTGCGCGGGCTGAAGGAAAATGTTATTGTTGGTCGCTTGATCCCGGCCGGAACGGGGCTTGCCTATCACAGCAAGCGTCGCGCGGCCGAGCAGTTGAGCGAATCCGATCTGGAAGCACTGCGCGCAGCCCCGGTTGATGCTTCCGAGGCGGCGGACGAATCGTCCGGATCGTGAGGCGTTCGCCGGGAGGGATCCCGGTTCGACATAGCGAAAAGAGGCGCAGGATGCGCCTCGTGTTCGGGCAACGGATTGCCGCCAGCATGTGCCGTCACGCGTTGACGGCGTCTGCTTGCACGAATTATACTTCCCTGTCTCGGTGGGCCGGTTTCGGTCCGCCCTCTGTTTCGTACAAGGTTTACCGCTAATGGCGACGATCAATCAGCTGCTGCGCAAGCCGCGCAGCCCCAAGACCTACAAGAGCGCCTCGCCGGCGCTGGCAGAGTGCCCGCAGCGTCGCGGCGTCTGCACGCGTGTCTACACCACCACGCCCAAGAAGCCGAACTCGGCGCTGCGCAAGGTGGCCAAGGTTCGTCTGACCAACGGCTTCGAGGTCATCAGCTACATCGGTGGCGAAGGCCACAACCTCCAGGAGCACTCGGTCGTGCTGATCCGCGGTGGCCGCGTCAAGGATCTGCCGGGCGTGCGCTATCACACCGTGCGCGGCTCGCTGGATGCGTCCGGCGTCGCCAAGCGCAAGCAGGGCCGCTCCAAGTACGGTGCCAAGCGCCCGAAGTGAGTCCGCCCGGCCGCCGGAGCCGGCGGCTTCAGCAACGCCGTTTCATCGCAAGTTCTTTCCAAATTCAGGTGCGCACATGTCCCGTAAAGGTTCGCCCGGTACTCGCTCGATCTTGTCCGACCCCAAGCACGACAGCCAGACCATCGCCCGCTTCATCAACATGGTGATGAAGAGCGGCAAGAAGTCGGTTGCCGAGAAGATCGTCTATGGCGCGATGGATGCCATCGGCGAGAAGAACGCCAATCCGCTGGAGCTGGTCGAGAAGGCTCTGGGCAACGTGGCTCCCGCGGTCGAGGTCAAGTCCCGCCGCGTGGGTGGTGCCACCTACCAGGTTCCCGTTGAGGTCCGTTCCAGCCGTCGCGTCGCCCTGGCGATGCGCTGGGTGATCGAGTCCGCGCGCAAGCGCGGTGAAAACTCGATGCCCCGCAAGCTGGCCGGCGAGTTGCTGGATGCGGCGGAAAGCCGTGGTGGCGCGATCAAGAAGCGCGAAGAAACCCACCGCATGGCCGAGGCGAACAAGGCGTTCGCTCACTACCGCTGGTAATTCGAGGTACTTCCCGTGGCACGCAATACCCCAATCGAGCGCTATCGCAACTTCGGCATCATGGCCCACATCGATGCCGGCAAGACCACCACGTCCGAGCGCATCCTGTTCTACACCGGCAAGAGCCACAAGCTCGGCGAGGTGCATGACGGTGCAGCCACCATGGACTGGATGGAGCAGGAGCAGGAGCGTGGCATCACGATCCAGTCCGCGGCCACCACCGCGTTCTGGACGGGCATGGACAAGTCCCTGCCGCAGCACCGCTTCAACATCATCGACACCCCCGGGCACGTCGACTTCACCATCGAGGTCGAGCGTTCGCTGCGCGTGCTCGATGGTGCCGTGTTCGTGCTGTGCGCCGTCGGTGGCGTGCAGCCGCAGTCCGAGACGGTGTGGCGCCAGGCCAACAAGTACCACGTGCCGCGCATCGCGTTCGTCAACAAGATGGACCGCACCGGCGCAAACTTCCTCAAGGTGCGCGACCAGCTCAAGTCCCGTTTGGGCGCTGCGCCGGTGCCGATGCAGGTGCCGATCGGTGCCGAGGACGGCTTCGAGGGCGTGATCGACCTCATCAAGATGAAGGCGATCCACTGGGATTCCGCTTCGCAGGGTCTCAGCTTCGAGTACCGCGACATCCCGGCGAACCTCAAGGAGCAGGCCGACGAGGCGCGTGCCTTCATGGTCGAGTCGGCTGCCGAGGCCAGTGAAGAGCTGATGGACAAGTACCTCGAAGGCGGTGAGCTGAGCGAGGCCGAGATCATCGCCGGCCTGCGCGCGCGCACGCTGAAGACCGAGATTGTCCCGATGTTCTGCGGTACCGCGTTCAAGAACAAGGGCGTCCAGGCCATGCTCGATGGCGTGGTGCAGCTGCTCCCCTCGCCGGTCGACGTGCCGGCGATCAACGGCACCGACATCGACGACGAGACCAAGGTGCTGACGCGCGAATCCTCGGACAAGGCGCCGTTCTCGGCGCTCGCGTTCAAGATCATGACCGATCCGTTCGTGGGCTCGCTGACCTTCTTCCGCGTCTATTCCGGCATCCTCAACGCTGGCGACCAGGTGCTCAACTCGGTCAAGGGCAAGAAGGAGCGCATCGGCCGCGTGCTGCAGATGCACTCCAACAACCGCGAAGAAATCAAGGAAGTGCTGGCGGGCGACATCGCCGCCGCGGTGGGCCTCAAGGACGTCACCACCGGCGACACGCTGTGCGCGCTGGACGCGCCGATCATCCTGGAGCGCATGAGCTTCCCCGAGCCCGTCATCTCGATGGCGGTGGAGCCCAAGACCAAGGTCGACCAGGAAAAGATGGGTCTGGCGCTGGGCCGCCTGGCGCAGGAAGATCCGAGCTTCCGCGTGCGCACCGACGAGGAATCCGGCCAGACCATCATCGCCGGCATGGGTGAGCTGCATCTGGACATCATCGTCGACCGCATGAAGCGCGAGTTCAACGTCGAGGCCAACGTCGGCAAGCCGCAGGTCGCGTACCGCGAAACCATCCGCAAGCCGATCAAGCAGGAAGGCAAGTTCGTTCGCCAGTCCGGTGGTCGCGGCCAGTACGGTCACATCGTGATCGAGATGGAGCCGCAGGAGCGCGGTACCGGCTACCTGTTCGAGAGTGCCATCGTCGGCGGCGTGGTCCCGAAGGAATACGTCACTGCGTCCGACAAGGGTATCCAGGAGGCGATGCAGAACGGTCCGCTGGCCGGCTACCCGGTGGTGGACATCAAGGTGCGTGCCGTGGATGGCTCCTACCACGACGTCGACTCCAACGAAATGGCGTTCAAGATCGCCGGCTCGATGGCCTTCAAGGAAGGTTTCGCCAAGGCCAGCCCGGTGCTGCTCGAGCCGATCATGAAGGTCGAGATCGTCACGCCCGAGGACTACATGGGCGACGTGATGGGCGACATCAGCCGGCGTCGCGGCGTGCTGCAGGGTTCCGACGATTCGCCGTCGGGCAAGCTGATCAACGCCATGGTCCCGCTGGGCGAGATGTTCGGCTATGCCACGAGCCTGCGCTCGATGACCCAGGGCAGGGCCACCTTCACGATGGAATTCGACCACTACGCTGACGCGCCGGCCAACATCGCCGAGCAGGTCATCAAGAAATCGTGATTCGACATGCGTGATCCGTGATTCGGAAGAGTCGCGAATCACGGCCTGCACCAATCACCAACCAACAATCTCAAGTTCAGGGTAAAAGACAATGGCCAAGGGTAAGTTCGAACGCACCAAGCCCCACGTGAACGTGGGCACGATCGGTCACGTGGACCACGGCAAGAC
>NZ_JBBDHC010000024.1:0-18018 GCF_037203605.1 Denitratimonas tolerans | reverse complement strand
GCGCGGGCCTGGCGCTCAAGCTCAACGGCGGCGCGGACTTCGCCATCGCCGGCGACGGGGCCTACACCTTCCCGGGCGGCCTGCCGAGCGGCACGGCCTATACGGTGACGGTGAGCGCCGCGCCCGTCGGCCAGACCTGCTCGGTGGCCAACGGCAGCGGCACGGTGGCCGGTGCCAACGTGACCAATGTCGATGTGACCTGTGCGGACATCCCGCCGCAGTCCTATCCGGTGGGCGGGCAGGTGAGCGGGCTGACGGTGCCGGGACTGGTGCTGGCGCTCAATAACGGCACCACCCGGACGATCGTCGCCAACGGCACCTATGCCTTCGTTCCCGGCGTTCCGACCGGCTTCGCCTACGAGGTCACGATCCAGTCCCAGCCGTCCGGCGTGGCCTGCACGGTGGCCAACGGCAGCGGCACGATGGCTTATGCGGCGGTCACCAACGTCGACGTGAGCTGCGCCGCACAGGGTCCGGCGATCTTCGCGGACGGGTTTGAAGCCACGCCGTAAGCACCACATCGGGGCGGCGGAGCCTTCGCCGCCCCGATGATCGCCCCCGGAGTGCGCGCTCAAGGCGCATTGCGATGCAGTCTGTGAGGCGCGTCACGCCAACCGCTGCAGCGCAGCATTCCTTGCCCGACCTGCTCTGGCAGACTGCGGCGCATGGTAGCCATTCCTTCCGATGTTTCCGTTGTCCGGCCGGCGCGGATTTCCGCGCCGGCGCTGCGTCAGGCGCTCGCGGCCGGCATGCATCAGCTGGTCTCGCGGCGCGAGCACCTCAACAGGATCAACGTGTTTCCGGTGCCCGACGGTGATACCGGAAGCAACCTTGCGTTCACCGTCGGCTCGGTCCTTGCGGGGAGCCTCAGCCAGCGTGCGACCTCGGCCGGAGCGCTGCTGCGCGCGGTGGCCGAAGACGCCATCGAAGGCGCGCGCGGCAATTCCGGCGCGATCCTCGCGCAATTTTTCTGCGGGGCCAGCCAGACCGTGGGCGATGCCCCGCTGTTGACGCGCGAAGCCATCGCCGAGGCGGTGGACGCCGGCTCGCGACAGGCGCGCGGCGCGCTGTCGCAGCCGCGCGAGGGCACGATCCTGAGCGTGATCCAGGCCTTCGCCGACGCGCTGCGGATGCCGCACGCGGATTTCGGCCACTGGTTCGGCAGCGCGGTGGCACGCGCACGGGACGCGCTGGCCGATACGCCGCGGCAGCTTGCGGTGCTGCGCCAGGCCGGCGTGGTGGATGCCGGCGCTCAGGGATTCGTGGACTTCATCGAAGGCATGCACGGCTATTTCCTCACCCGCCGGCTGCAGGTGGTGTCGGCGCAGGGCACCGGCGGATCCGTGGAATCGGCGGCGCTGCACTGGCACGAGGAAGCCGACGCTTCGCGGCCCTGGTGCAGTGAATGCCTGGTTGCGGCCGACGCGATCGACCAGGCCGGGCTGCGCGCCGCGCTGGACGCGCTCGGGGCCGACAGCGTGGTGGTGGCGGGCACCGCGCAGCGGCTGCGCGTGCATGCCCACGTGGCCGATCCGGCGCTGCTGTTCGAAGCGGTCGGGCGCTTCGGCGCGCTGAGCGCGCGCAAGGCCGAAAACATGTGCGCCCAGCACCGCGCCGCGCAGCGCGCCGGAGAGGTGACCGTCGTGACCGACTCGGCCTCCGACTTGCCGGCCGATCTTCTGGAAAGCCTGCCGCTGGAACTGGTGCCGGTGCGGGTGAGCTTCGGGACCGAGGACTTCCTCGATCGCGTGTCCATCAGCACCGCCGAGTTCCACCGGCGCCTGCGCCAGGCCGCTACCCTGCCGCAAACCTCGCAGCCGCCGCCCGGCGATTTCCGCCGCCAGTTCGAGCTGTCCCTGTCGCATGCGCGCCACGTGGTCTATGTCGGGCTGTCGCGCCCGCTCAGCGGCACGCTGCAGTCGGCCGAAACCGCCGCCGCGCGCTGCGAGTCGGGGCAGGTGCGGGTGATCGACAGCCGGCAGGCGTCGTGCGCCCAGGCCCTGCTGGCCATCGCTGCCGCCGAATGTGCGGCCGGGGGCGGCGACGTAGAGGCGGTCTGCGCCCGGGTGGATGCGCTGATCCCGCACACCTTCCTGTTTGCGGCGGCGCGCGACATCAGCCATGCGGTTCGCGGCGGGCGCATCCCGCGCCGGGTCGAGCCGGTGGCGCGATTCCTCGGCCTGACCGCGATCGCGCGCACGCGGCCGGACGGCAACCTGCGCGTCGCCGGCGCGCTGCTGGGATCGCGGCGCGTGCCGCAGCGTTTGGCCCGCTACATCGCGCGGCGGCTTCCCTCCGCTGCGGGCTGGCGGATCATGGTGGGCCACTGCGATGCGCGCGACGATGCGGCGCAGCTACTTGCAGCACTGCGTGAACTATTGCCGACAAGTGATTGCTGGATAACGGAAACGGGGCCTGCCATCGGTGCCCATGCCGGGCCGGGAACGCTGGTGGTCGGGCTTCAGGCCGCGCTGCATCCACCAGCAGCCGGCCGCTGAATCCCGTGGCCGTTTCCGCGCCTGTACTCGGTGCCGGTCTGCTGTTGGCGGCGTATCTCCTGGGCTCGCTTTCGGGCAGCCTGATCCTCGGCCGGCTCATCGGCGTCGACATCCGCAAGAGCGGCAGCGGCAACGCCGGCGGCACCAATGCCCTGCGCACGCGCGGCTGGCGTTTTGCGCTGGGCGTGGTGGCCATCGACGTGGGCAAGGGCGTGCTGGCGGCGCTGCTGCCGCTGGCCGTGCCGCTCGAATCCGCGCTGGTCTGGCCGCTGCAGGCAGCCTGCGGCATGGCGGCTGCCGCGGGCCACGTCTGGCCGGTGTTCTTCGGGTTTCGCGGCGGCAAGGGCGCGGGAACCCTGATCGGCGCGCTGGCGGTAGTCTGGCCGGTGGCGGCGGTCGGCGTGGTGGCGGTTTGGCTGCTGGTGCTGTTTTCGACCGGCTACGTCGGGCTGTCCACCGTGCTGGCGGCTGCCGCGCTGGTGCCGCTGGCGCTGCTGGGGCCGGAAATCGGACTTGCCGGGCGGCTGACGCTTGCGCTGATCGCATCGGGCTTCATCGCGTTCACCCATCGGGACAACCTGCGCCGCCTGTGCGCCGGCACCGAGTACCGCTTCGAGAAGGCGCGGCTGTTCGCGCGGCTGCGGCGCGCGCAGCGCTGAGCCGGGGTCGCTATCCTTGGCGTATCAAGACAGCGGGGCGCGACCCGCCCTGGGAGATGACGCGGTGCAGGTGGCATACGAACCTGGAAATCTGATCGAAGCGCACCTGGTCAAGGGTCTGCTGGCCCAGGCCGGGATCGAATCCTGGGTGCGCGGCGAGCATCTGGTCGGCGCGATCGGCGAACTGCCCGCCATCGGCTTGCTCGCGGTGATGGTGGCCGACGAGGATGCCGAGCAGGCGCGCGGCGTGATCGAGGACTGGAACCACGCCACGCCGATCGACGATGCGCCCCAGGGTGCCGACGGAAGCTTCCTGGCGTGAACGCGATCCGCCGCGCCGCGCTTGGCCGCATCCGGGCGTGTTGGCACAATGCCCACCTGCTGCCCCACGGCTGAATCCATGTCTTATCTCGTCCTCGCCCGCAAATGGCGGCCCCGGCGCTTTTCCGAGCTGGTGGGCCAGGAGCACGTCGTGCGCGCGCTGTCCAACGCGCTGGAAACCGGTCGCGTTCACCACGCTTTCCTGTTCACCGGCACGCGCGGGGTGGGCAAGACCACGATCGCGCGCATCTTTGCCAAGAGCCTCAACTGCGCGCGCGGCGTGGGTGCCGAGCCCTGCGGCGAGTGCGAGGTGTGCGTGGCGGTGGACGAGGGCCGCTTCGTGGACCTGCTGGAGATCGACGCGGCCTCCAACACCGGTGTGGACGACGTGCGCGAGGTGATCGAGAACGCGCAGTACCTGCCCACCCGCGGCCGCTACAAGGTGTACCTCATCGACGAGGTGCACATGCTGTCGAAAAACGCCTTCAACGCGCTCCTGAAGACGCTGGAAGAACCGCCCGAGCACGTCAAGTTCCTGCTCGCCACCACCGACCCGCAGAAGCTCCTGCCCACGGTGCTCAGCCGCTGCCTGCAGTTCCACCTGCGCCGCCTCAGCGAAGAACAGATCGCAGGCCAGATACGCCACATCCTGACGGCCGAAGGCGTTGCGGCCGAAGAGGGTGCCATCGCCCAGCTTGCACACGCGGCCGACGGCAGCCTGCGCGATGGATTGTCCCTGCTGGATCAGGCGCTGGCCTTCACCGGCGGCGGGCTCACCGACGCCGCCGTGCGCGCCATGCTCGGCACCGTGGACCGCAGCCGGATCGCCGGCCTGCTCGACGCCCTGGCCGAGGCGGACGGTACGCGCCTGATGCAGGTCGCCGCCGACGTGGCGGGATTTTCTCCGGATTTCGGTGCCGTGCTCGATGCGCTTGCGCACGCGCTGCACCGCGTCCAGATTCGCCAGCTCGTGCCCGGCGTCGAGGCCGAAGCCGAAGGCGTGGATGTGGCCGCGCTGGCGGCGCGGCTTTCGCCGGAGATCGTGCAGCTCTGGTACCAGATGGCGGTCAACGGCCGCCGCGACATCGACTTTGCTCCCAGCCCGCAGGTCGGCTTCGAGATGAGCCTGCTGCGCATGCTCGCCTTCCAGCCGATGGGCGATGCGGAAGAGGGCGCGACACCCGCGCGGCCGTACGCGCCAGCGCAGGTTCCCGCCGCGCCTGCGCGCACCGCGCCGCGCGTGCAGGAAAGCCCGATACCCGCGCCTCCACCATCGCAAGCGGCCGCTCCGCCTCCTGCGCCCGCGGCAGCGGCCCCGTCGGTATCGCGGGCCGCCGCGGCGCAGCCGGTAACCGACAACGACAGCTGGCTGGCGGCGCTGCAGGCCTGCGGCATTTCCGGCCCCGCGCGCGAGCTGGGGGCCAACCTGCAGTTCGTCGGCGCGGACGATGGGCGCATTCGCGTGCACCTGCCGGCCAGCGTCGATTACCTGAAGTCGCCCGTCACCCTCGGCCAGCTCAGCGAAGCCCTGGGTCAGGTGCTCGGCACCGCGCCGCGGCTGGAGTTCGTGGCCAAGGCGGGCAGCGCACCGGTGGAAACGCTGGCCGATCGCCGCCGCAGCCGGAACCATGCGCTCGAAGCCTCCGCGCGCGAGGAGTTTTCCGCCCATCCGCTGGTGCGCGACCTGGTGGGCGAGGGCGGCAAGGTCCGCGAGGAATCGATCCGCCCGCGTGCGCCGGGCGGCTGACCGGCTGCGTCCCCGCACGCCGGCCATCGCGACCGCGAGCGGCAGGGCCTTTCACCTTTCATCCCATAGGAGACGCGCAATGCGTGGACAACTCGGCAACCTGATGCAGCAGGCCCAGCGCATGCAGGAAAACCTGCAGAAGGCGCAGGAAGAACTGGCCCAGCTTGAAGTCACCGGTCAGTCCGGTGGCGGCATGGTGCAGGTCACCCTTACCGGCAAGATGGAAGCGCGCCGCGTACGCATCGACCAGAGCGCCGTCGGCGACGATGTCGAAATGCTCGAAGACCTGATCGCGGCAGCCATCAACGATGCCGTCAACAAGGTCAACGAGGAAAGCGGCAGGCGCATGGCCGGAGCCACGGCGGGTTTGCCGCTGCCGCCGGGCATGAAGATTCCCGGGCTGTTTTGAGCCTGCGGTCGCTTCGGTGAGCTCCTCCCGCCGGCTCGAAGAGCTGATCGAGGCGTTGCGCTGCCTGCCCGGCGTGGGCGCGCGCACCGCCCAGCGTATGGCTCATCACCTCCTGGAGCGCAACCGCGACGGCGGCCGTCGGCTGGCGCAGCGATTGGCCGAGGCCATGGACGGCATCGGCAACTGCGCGCGCTGCCGCAACTTCAGCGATACCGAGCTGTGCAGCGTGTGCACCAATGCCAGCCGCGATGCTTCGCTGCTGTGCGTGGTGGAGATGCCGGCCGACCAGGTGGCGATCGAACAGGCCACCGGCTACCGCGGCCGCTATTTCGTGCTGCAGGGCCGGCTGTCACCGCTCGACGGACTGGGTCCGCGCGAACTGGGTCTGGACCTGCTCACCGAGCGTCTGGCCGAAGGCGAGGTGCGCGAGCTGATCATCGCCACCAATCCCACCGTCGAAGGCGAGGCCACCGCCCACTATCTCGCCCAGCTCGCGCGCCAGCACGGCGTGCGCCCCAGCCGCCTTGCGCACGGCGTGCCGCTGGGTGGCGAGCTGGAATACATCGACCGCGGCACCTTGGCACACGCCTTCGGGGCGAGGCAGGATGCGGGTTGAGCCACAACCTTTCGGAGGACCCCATGACCCAACCCAACGACACCCTCTTCGGCAAGATCATCCGGCGCGAAATCCCGGCGAAAATCGTCTACGAAGACGAGCGCGTGCTGGGGTTCCACGACATCGATCCCAAAGCACCGACCCACATCCTGTTCATCCCCAAGCGCTACATTCCCACGCTCAACGACGCCACCCCCGACCAGGCCGAACTGCTGGGGCAGCTGATGCTCGCGGCCGCCGGTTACGCCCGCGAACACGGCTTTGCCGAAGAAGGCTACCGCGTGGTGATGAACTGCAACGCCTGGGGCGGCCAGACCGTCTACCACATCCACCTGCACCTCCTCGCCGGTCGCCAGATGGTGTGGCCACCGGGCTGATCGCGACGCTCGCGATTCGTGCCCGCAGACCGGATGCGCCGACGATCGCCTCAAACCCGCTCGCGCAGCTGCGCAAGCAGCTCCAGTGAACGGCGGCGTACGCGGTGGTCGTGGACGTGGCAGTTGACGATCAGCTCGTCGGCGCCGGTGCTTTGAATGAACGCCCGCAGCTGCGGCTCGACCTCGGCCGGTGAGCCGACGAAGCTGACCGACAGGGTTTTTTCCACGTGCGCGCGTTCGGCCGGCGACCAGAAGCTTTCCATGTCCGCCCGCGGCGGCGGCAGCTGGCCGGGCTGGTTGCGGATCAGCTGCACGAACTGCTGCTGCTGCGAGGTTGCCGCCAGCCGCGCCTCGTCGCCGTCGTCGGCCAGGATCACGTTTGCCGCGACCATCGCGCGGGACTTGTCCAGCCGCGCCGAAGCGCGGAACAGGCGGCGATAGGTGGAAAGCGCGGCATCCAGCTGCGCCGGCGCGAAATGCGAGGCGAAGGAGTAGGGCAGGCCCATCATCGCCGCCAGCTGTGCGCCATAGAGGCTCGAGCCCAAGATCCAGACCGCCACATCCAGGCCGGCACCCGGCACCGCCTGCACTGCCTGGCCCGGACGCGCCGGGGCGAAATAGCCGATCAACTCGTTGACATCATCGGGGAAACCGTCGACATCACCGGTCAGATTGCGGCGCAGGGCATGTGCGGTGCGCTGGTCGGTGCCCGGCGCGCGGCCAAGGCCGAGATCGATCCGGTCCGGATACAGCGAAGCCAGTGTGCCGAACTGTTCGGCGATCACCAGCGGCGCATGGTTGGGCAGCATCACGCCGCCGGCGCCGACCCGGATGCGCGAGGTGGCACCGGCGACATGGCCGATCAGCACCGAGGTCGCGGCGCTGGCGATGCCGGTCATGTTGTGGTGCTCGGCCAGCCAGTAGCGGTGGTAGCCCAGGCTCTCGGCCCACTGTGCCAGATCGCGGGTTTCCGCGAACGACTGCGCGGCGGTGCCGCCCTGGCGGATCGGCGCCAGGTCCAGGATCGAAAACGGAATCATGCTGTCCTCACAAGGGGTGCGTCTGGCGGCAGTTCAGGCGCCGGACGGCAGGAAATCGAATCGTGGAAACCAGCGCCGCGGCACGCGTGCGGGCCTGTGTTCTTGATCGGGTCCGGTACGGTGAATCTCAAGTCCGGCAGCGATGCGCGCCGGCGTTTGCGTGCCTCAACGCCCGGTCCAGGCCAGTACGGTGATTTCCTCGCGGTCGTGGTAGAGCTGGCGGGCGCGGGTTTGTACCGCGATGTCCGCCGCTTCGCAGCGCGCGTGGAAATCGCCGAGGTTGGCCTGTACTTCGGCCCAGCGCTTCTTCATCGGCAGCTTGAGGTTGAAGATGGCGTGGCGGCACCAGCCGTGGACGAACCAGTCGGCCATGCGCGCCGCGACACGACGGGGCTGCTCCACCATGTCGCAGACCATCCAGTCGAGCGGGCGCGGTGGTTGCCAGGTGAAGCCGTCGGCGCGCAGGTGTTCGACCAGGCCGGTGTCGAGCAGGGCCGGCTGGATCGGGCCGTTGTCGATCGCGATGACGCGCACATGGCGGCGCGCGAGGATGAAGCTCCAGCCGCCGGGTGCGGCACCGAGGTCGGCGGCGGTCATGCCGGGCTGCAACCAGCGCGCGCGCTCCTCGGCGCTCATCAGGGTTTCCAGCGCCTCCTCGAGCTTGGCGGCCGAGCGGCTCGGTGCGTCCTTCGGAACCCGCAGCCGCGCGATGCCCTGCGGCCACAGCCGTACGCCACGCGGTTCGGACAGGCCGAGCAGGACGTGGGTGCCGGAGAGGAAGCAGACGTGCAGGCAAGGCAGGCGCGGATCGGACAATTCCGCCAGCCAGCCCTCGCGGCGCAGCGCCGGGCGCAGCGCGTTGCCGAAGCTGCGCGCGAGCCCCGCCAGCGGGCGCGCCGCGTCGGAATCGGGGTGTTCGACGATCAGATCGCCCAGCCGGGTGATTCCGGCCTCGCGCAGCGCGGCAAGCATCGGCGCGAGGCGATCCTCGCGCGGCAGGTCGGGCAGGTCGGCGATCACCCGCACGCGCTGGCGCGCGAAGATCAGGTCCCGGGGGCCGGGCAGGGCGTGGTCCGGTGCGGGATCGAAAAAGTGGAATCGGACCCAGCCTTCGCCACGCGTGGCCTGGGGATATCCGGCAAGTTCATGTCGGGCGGCCCAGTCGGCGATTTCGGCCGCGGCTTCGGGCTCGAAGCCGGGGCGGCAGAGGATCAGGATGCCCATGGATCAGTAGTGCGTGCCGCCGCCGCGCGCGTACTGCGCGAGCACCGCGCACGCGGCGTCGCGCGCGATGCCTTCACGCACGGTGATGCCGCGCTGCCGCAGCTCTCCGCGCCAGTCGGCCGGCAGCGGGCCTTCGTCGAACTCGGTCAGCTCCATCACGTCGGCGGCGCTGGCGGCGATCAGGAGGGTGTCGATGCCGGCCCAGAAGGTCGCGCCGTAGCACATGCAGCAGGGCTGTCCGGAGGCCGCCAGGGTGATGCCCGGATGACCGTCGTTGAGGCGCGCGCGGCCGGTGGCGGCCTGTGCGAGCAGGTAGGCCATCATCTCGGCGTGGGCGATGGAGCTGGATTCGGGCACGACGCGATTGACGCCGACCGACAGCAGCCGGCCCTGCGCATCGAAGATCGCGGCGCCGAACGGGCCGCCGGTGCCGCGCTCGACGTTGAGCGCCGACAGCCGCACGGCCAGCGCCATGCGCGCCTCGTCAGTCGGGTAGAGGGCAGCCGCATCGACTTCGGCGTGAATCCAGTCGGGCAGGGCAAGGCGGGCGCTGGCGGTCAGCATGGCGTGGTTCCTGGGAGGTGCGGCGCGGGCATCAGAACACCGTGACGCGGTCTTTTTCCGCGCGCATCATCGAATCCTTGCCGACCTTGCAACTGAAGGCCGTGGCGAAGGGCATGAGGTTGGCGAGCGGGCCGTTGACGCGCCACTTCGCCGGGGCGTGCACGTCGATGCGCGAGAGCAGCTGCAGCTCCTCGTCGCGGTAGTTGCGACGCCACAGCCGCGCATGGGCGAGGTAGTAGCGCTGCGCCGCGCTGAGGGTGCCTTCGGCGGGCAGCGGGCCGAGCGCGTCGAGCGCGGCACGCGCGATCTCGACGCCGGCGAGGTCGGCGATGTTCTCGGGCAGGGTGAGGTGGCCGTTGACCTTGACCTGTCCCAGTACCGGATAGGCGTCGTACTGGGAACGCAGCGGTTCGAAACGTGCGTTGAAGGCGTTGCTGTCCGCCTCCTGCCACCACGGCGCGATGCGGCCCTGGGCATCGAAGCGGCTGCCGATGGCGTCGAAGCCGCGCATCAGTTCGTGCGCCACGATGCTGCCCAGGCCACCGTAGTTGATCGCGGCATCGCCGCCGGCCTGGAAGATCGGCGGCTGCATCAGGCCGGCCGGTACCACCAGCTGGTTGCGCGCCGGATCGTAGAACACGTTGACCGCCTGCGCCGGCTGCGGCCACTGCCATTCCTCGCGCACCTTGTCGGCTGCGGCCATGTGGTGGCGATGCAGCCAGGCGGCGATCGCCAGCACGTTGCCGGCATAGGATTTGGTGTCGAGCTTGAGCCCCTCGTAGCCGAACTCCGCCTCGGGGCCGCCGAGTTTGACGTCGACCGAGTCGATCTTCTCCAGCGCCGCCGCGCGTGCCTGGGTGCCCAGCCAGCTCGCGTCCTCGAGCTGGCCGCGCAGGGTGAGGCGGATGTTCTCGACCAGCGCTTCCGCCGCCTCGCGCGAAGCCGGCGGAAAGTGCGTGCGCAGGTAGCTTTGACCCAGCGCCGGACCCATCAGCGTGTCGACCGTTCCCAGCACGCGCCGCCAGCGCGGCATCGGCTCCTGCGAGCCGCGCAGGGTGCGCAGGTACATGGCGTCGTGCGCGTCGAGGTAGCCGCGCGAGAGATAGGGCGCGAGCGCGTGCGCCGCATGAAATCGCAGGTAGGCACGCCATTGCGCCGGCGAGAGGCCGCTGACCAGGGCGTTGGCCTCGCGGAAGAAGGCGCTGTGCGCCAGCGAGATCGTGGCGTCCTTCGCCAGGCCCTGGGTTCTGATGAACTTCGACCAGGCCAGCGCCGGATAGGTCTTGTCCAGTTCGCGGATCGCCACGACGCGGTAGGAAATCACCGGATCGCGCAGCTGCAGGAGCGTCAGCGAGGCTGCCGCGAGGCGCTTTTCGATGGCGAGCACGGCTTCGGCATCGGCGGCCGGCGCGGGGCTGCCGCTGAGCGTCAGAAGCCGCTCGACGTAGCCCAGATAGGCGGTCAGCAGCAGGCGCGTGTCGGCATCTTCGCGCAGGTAGTAGTCGCGGTCCGCCAGTCCCAGCCCGCCCTGATTGGCGTAGGCGATGCGCTTGGCCGGATTCCTCAGGTCATCGTTGACACCGAAGTCGAACAGCACCGGAATGCCGCGCGCGTGCAGTTCGGCGATCACCGGCGCGACGTCGCGGGTCTTGGCGATCCTGTCGATGCGCGCCAGCAGCGGCTGCAGCGGCGCGGCACCCGCGGCTTCCACCGCGGCCTCGTCCATGCCGCTGGCGTACAGATCGCCGAGCAGGCGTTCGACGTGGTCGCTGCTGGTGGCCGCCTGTTCCAGCAGGGTGCGCTGCTGCTGCAGGCCCTGCAATCCGACCTCCTCGAAGGTGCCCCAGCTCGCGAAACCAGCGGGCACCGGGTTGTCGCGCAGCCAGCCGCCGTTGGCGTGCTGGTAGAAGTCGGCGCAGGCGGGCGTGGCGGTATCGAAGGCGCGCGGGTCGAGCATGGCATCGGCCCGCGCGCCCGGCGGCAGCGCCAGAGCGAGGAGCAGGGCCAGCGAGGTCAGCGTCGAGGATCGGGTCATGGCGGGAGATTCAGGTGAGAAGCGGGACAGGCGATGAGTCGCGGCCGTGCATCGGGAGCCGCGATGATCAGCCGGCGAAGGTTGCCAGCCCAAGGCTGCGCGGTGCGATCGAATGCGGCTGCAGCGTGACGAAGCGCGGCGCGGCGCGGTCGGTCCCGGCCAGAAGCTGCACGCAGGCCCGGGCGTAGGCCGAAGGATCGGGCAGGGTGGAGGCGTCCTCGGCGAAAAACGCGCGCGCTCGCAGCGCGCTGCGCATCGGGCCGGGTTCCACGCCGTGCACGCGGATTGGCGAGTTCTCCAGCTCATCGGCCAGGATCGAGACCAGACCGCGCAGTGCGTGTTTTGCCACGCCGTACGGGCCCCAGAAGGCGCGTGCGGTGCGCTGCGCATCGTCCAGCGCGAACAGGACGCAGGCATCCTCGCGCTCGCGCAGGAGCGGCAGGCAGGCGCGGGTGAGGAGAAAGGGCGCGGTGAGGTTCACATGCAGGCCGGTGAACCAGTCTTCCAGCGGCAGGTTCTGAAGCGAGGACAAGCCCTTGAGTTCGGCCGCGCAGTGCACGATGCCATCCAGCCGGCCGTACTCGTCGGCGATGGCGCGCGCCAGGACGTCGTAGTCCTCGGGCACCGCTCCGGAAAGATCCATCGGGTAGATCGAAGGCGTGCGGCAGCCTGCCGCCTCCAGTTCATCATGCAGACGGGTGAGTCTGGGCACGCGCCGGCCGAGCAGCACCACGTTCGCCCCGGCTGCGGCGCTGGCGCGCGCCACCGCCTCGCCGAGGCCGCCGTTGGCACCCGTGATCAGGATGACGCGGTTGGCCAGCGGCGGTGATGCGGCACCGTCATTTGCCGCCATCACGCCTCCTTCACCGCTTCGGCCACCATCTGCTGAAGCTCACCCTGCTGGTGCAGTTCCACCGTGATGTCGCTACCGCCGATCAGCTCCCCGCCGATGAACAGCTGCGGGAAGGTGGGCCAGTTGGAATGACGCGGCAGCTGCGCGCGGATCTCGGGGTCGGCGAGGATGTTGACCGCGTGGAAGGGCGTTCCGCAGGTCTCCAGCGCGCGCACGGCGCGCTCGGAACAGCCGCACATCGGGTATTCCGGGGTGCCCTTCATGAACAGCACGACCGGATGGGCGGCGAGCTGCGCGCGGATGCGTTGGGTGGCGCTCATCGTGCTCCAATGAGTTTCCGAAAGGGATGGGAAGATGCCGGCATTGGGCCGGACATGGAGTGGGCTAGAATTGTAGCCGTTGTCGCCGCACCCCGTGCGCGCGTTCCGTCCACACCCGAACCCAAGGAGAGCCACCATGGCCATCGAACTTCCCCCGTTGCCGTATGCGCGCGAGGCGCTGGAGCCGCACATTTCCGCCGAGACGATCGACTTCCACTACGGCAAGCACCATCAGGCCTACGTCACCAACCTGAACAACCAGATCAAGGGCACCGAGCTGGAAGACGCCAGTCTGGAGGCCATTGTGCGCAAGGCGCAGGGCGGCATGTTCAACAACGCCGCCCAGGTCTGGAACCACAACTTTTACTGGCAGTGCCTTTCGCCCAACGGCGGCGGCGCGCCCAACGGCAAGCTGGGTGAGGCCATCGCCAAGGCCTTCGGCTCGTTCGATGCGTTCAGGGAAGAGTTCACCAAGCTGTCGATCGGTACCTTCGGTTCAGGCTGGGGCTGGCTGGTGCAGCGCCCCGACGGCTCGCTCGGCCTGGTCAGCACCTCCAACGCCGGTACCCCGATCACCGGCGACGACACCCCGCTCCTGACCTGCGACGTATGGGAGCACGCCTACTACATCGACTACCGCAACGCCCGCCCCAAGTACCTGGAGCACTTCTGGAACCTGGTGAACTGGGAGTTCGTGGCCGGTCGCCTGAAGTAATCCGCGTACGCCGCCGGGCCCCGCGCGCGGGGCCCGGCCCGCCGCGCGGCGTTGCGGTGGGCCGGCCGGTTCGGCGGCATCGCCTTCGGCGCGCGCCAGCATGCGATCGGTGCCGCTGTCGGCGTCCAGCCGCCTGGCGGCCACCAGCACCAGACGCACGAGCGCGCCGAAGGCGATGGAGCGGGTCACCCGCTCGGCCACGCCCGCGCCTGGTCCAGTACCGCGTCGGTCGCCTGCGCGATCAGCGCGTGGGAAATCTCCACCCCGTACAAGTCCACCAGCGCGGTCTCGATGCCGCGCGTGGTCATGCCGCGGGCGTACAGCGCCAGAATCTTCTCCTCCATCCCGGCCAACCGCACTTGCCGCTTCTTCACCAACTGCGGCTCGAAGCTGCCGTCGCGGTCGCGTGGCGTCTCGACCTGCAGCTCGCCCAGCGTGCTGCGCACCGTCTTGCGGCTCTTGCCGTTGCGCGCATTGCCGCTGCTGCGACCATGCGGCGCATGACCCACGTGCGCCTGCATCTCCGCTTCCAGCGAGCGGTTGATCATGTGCTGCAACATCTGCGAAAACAGCTTCTCCACGTCTCCCGGCGTCCTGCAGTCCGCCGTCAACTCATCCAACGTCGCCTTGCTCAGTTCCATGTGCCTGCTCTCCTCTGCCTTCTTGGCTGTTTATCAGGAGGCAGATACACAGTTCAATTTATAGACTCCTGCTTGGCGTCGTACTGGTAGCGGTGGTCCTGCACGTAGCCGCCCAGGCCGTTGGGATAGCCGGCCACGCGGCGCACGTTGTCGAGCGCGTCGTAGTCGTAGATCTCCTCGCCGTGTGCGCGATGGCTTTCAGGAAGTGAACCTGGCCTGTTAACCGACGGGTTAGCCACCAAAATAGAAATGCACACCGTCACCCTCGGGCATGCAATAAATGGGATTGGCTCCTCCTGTCACCAAATTGGTATCCTCCTCATGCTCAACCTTCCACACCCAATCATCGTCTCCTAAATCATCGCTAGATAACCACAATAAGATTGACGATGTTTCAGTTTTGATAGTAAGTGCGCCGTTGTCCTGCAAGTTGATGTCAACTATTTCTTTTCCGATTAGGCCATAGGCCCGGGACAAGAAGCGTGCTCGCTCCGAAAAAAAATCTTCTTCACCATCGCCAACGGATAAATTATTCGAAATCACACGAGCTTCACAGGTTAGAACAAGATCAACCGTTACGCGCTTTCCCGCGCAAACCTGGTCACTGAAAAACCTTAAAGTGGCTTGAATGCTGTGCGCGCGAATCTCATCGAGATATGCGCCGATCATTATGCCCTTCAACGCGGCTTGCGCATTTTCTGTGGCAACTATTTTGCTAATCATCAAAACTTGTCCGGCTTAAGTGGGATGTGGTTTTTTTCTAACTGCTTGACCTTAGTGATATTTCCCATATTCTTGCCGTCAACTGGGTTTGCCGGCTGTCTTGTTCCTTGCACAGCTGTTACTACTCTTGGTCCATGCTTTGGTCCGCCATTCATTACTCGCACGTCCATTTTCATGTTTGGCACATTGTGTAAAGTTCCGGTCTCGGTGCCTGAGGGGTTTGAAATCGGCCTGCCTTCATGACCGGCCTTCTCAAGGGCGGCACGAGTTTCAGATGGCGTCTTACCTACTCGTACGCCTGCAACTGTAGGGCGCTCTGAATTTCTCAAAACAACACGAGCACCCAAAGCCAACTCAGGACCAACAACAGGAGTTAGAGCAATGGCCACGATAGCGGCAGGAACGGCTACTGCTTCAAAGGGTGCGCGTTCTTCAGCGGTCCAGCTTCCGTAAGAGTCAGTGAACCTTTCAGCCGCCCCTTCCCCGAACCGCCCATCCGGATCCACAAACCTATACGGATTATTATTCGCATACCAATACCGATTGAAGTTGCTCCCGTTGGCGGGATTCACGTCCACCGGGTCGGGGCTCAGGAAGCGCTGCGCGATCGGGTCATAGTAGCGCTGCTGCATGTAGGTCAGGTTGGTCTGCGTGTCGGTCACGTGGCCGGCAAACCCCGGGCCTTCGCGGTAGACGCCGCTGTAGGGCGCGCCGTAGGGCATGCGCACGGTGCGCTGGGTCTGGACGCCGGCGGCGTTGGTCTCGACGTTGGCGCTGCCGATATGGTCGGTGTGGTGCCAGGTGGTCGTGACGGTGCTGCCGGCCAGCGGGCGGCTGCGCTGGGCGACGAGCTTGTTTCCGAGGTGGATGTAGTCGATGCGCTGGTTGTCGCGGCTGTCCTCTGTGTACAGCAGCTGGCCGGCGCGGCTGTACACCTGGTACCGCGTGCTGCCGGTGTTTCTGGTCGAGCGCGTGCGGTGGCCGTGGGTGTCGTAGGCGTAGTTCTCCCAGGTGCTGCCGGCGTAGTAGCGGGTGGCGCGGGTCATGCGACCGGCGGCGTTCCACTGGTAGTTCCAGCTCTGCCCGTGCCCGGTGCGGGTGTGGGTTTCGCCAAAGCCATTGCCGGCAAAGCCCCACTGCTGCGCGCCCAGTTCGTTGTCGATGCGATACAGGCGCTGGCTGGCGTCGTACTGGTAGCGGTGGTCCTGCACGTAGCCGCCCAGGCCGTTGGGATAGCCGGCCACGCGGCGCACGTTGTCGAGCGCGTCGTAGTCGTAGATCTCCTCGCCGTAGATGTTGGGCGCGGTGGCGCTGATCGGGCGATCACGCGCGTCGTATTGCAGGCTGCGGTTCTCGTTGGCGTTCACGCCGTCGAGGATGGAGGTGACGTTGCCGTGCCTGTCGTAGCCGTAGCTGTAGTCCAGCCGCGAGGCGACCCCGCTGTGGTCGCGGATGCGCTGCGGCAGGCCGCGCGCGTTGAGGCTGCGGCTGTGGGTGAGGCCGTTGCCGTAGGTGAAGCCGGCCAAGCTGCCATTGGGGTGATAGGTGGCCGTGCTGGCGTAGGTGCCGGCCTGCCTTGGCTGGCCCAGGGCGTTGGGGGCGAAGCTCACGCTCAGGCCGCTGGGGTAGGTGAGCGTGGACACGTCGCCCAGGCCGGTGTAGCCGTAGCCGATGGCAAATGTGCGCCCGCCCAGCGCCAGTGATTCGGAAGTGGGCAGGCGACGCTTGTTGTAAGCGTAAGTCCAGGTGCCGCCGTCGGCGTTGCTGGCGGTGTTGAGTGCGCCGTCGGCGTAGTAGGTGAAGCTCTCGTTGGCGGTGCCTGCCGGGTGGCTGATCCAGGACAGGCGGCTGCGCGCGTCGTAGCCGCGCTGGCTCTTGATGCTCGCGCCTACCGAGCCGATCTGACAGTCGGCGGTGCTGGTGAGACTGGTGCTGCGCGCGGTCCACAGAAGGTTGCCGGCGGCGTCGTAATCCAGCAGCGTGGCACCCGACTCGGGATCAACGCGCTTGCACAGGCGCTGCTGGGGGTTGTAGACGAAGTGGCGGGTGAGCGACTGCCAGGTGCTGTTCCAGTAGCCGGAGCGGGTGACCGACAGGGGCTTGCCGAATGCATCACGGTTGATCGTGGTGGTGACGCCACCCGGCTCTGAAATGCTTGTGGGGACATCGAAGGTGGGCTGATCGAAGCCCTGGTACCAGGTGTTGGTCTGGTAGCCGCGCGGGTTGGTGACCTGGGTGCGGAAGCCGGGCAGATACTGCGTGGTGGTGGTCAGAAGGCCCTGCTCGCTGTCCTGCGAGACCGAGGTCGGGCGCCCGAGGGCGTCGTAGCCGGTCCAGATGCCGGTGCCGGGAAAGCTGCTGGCGCTGGGGTAGGAGACGAAGATCTCACGGCCCCAGGCGTCGTAGCTGCGCTTGACGTAGCGCGTGGTGGCGCTGTTGGCGGCATCGCGCTCGCGCGTGAGCAGCGGGCGCCATAGGGCGTCGTAATAAGTTTCCTTCACGCGGTTGCCGGTGCTCTCGGTCAAGCGCCAGTGACCGGCAGGGATGCCGAATTCGGTGACGTTCACCTTGACGAAGTTCCGGGAAGTGCTCGACCAGACAGTGCTGTCACCACTCGGGTAGGTAATACCGGCGAGCCGGCCCATCGCGTCGTAGCTGTAGCCGGTGGCGTAGCCCAGTTCGTCGGTGACCTGGGTGATCTCGCCGAGGAAATTCACGACGGCAGTACGGATGGCTCCGCCCGGTGCCTCGGGCGTGGCGGGGTACTTGATGGTGCGCGGCACCCCGCGGTACCAGTTTGAAAGCGTAGTGGCGTAGCCGCGGCCGTCTGTCACCGCGTCTAGAGTGCCGCGCTGGCCGCTCGAGACGGCAGCAGTTGTGTTCCAGGTAAGCGTTTGCAGGGTCTGGCCGAATCGCCTTTCGGTCTGAGGTAGAGCATGGACGGAATCGTAAATGGTTTCACGCAGCAGCGGCGAGGCGCTGCAGCCCGGACGCGACGAGCTGACGCAGGAGACGGTTTTCACCTGGCCGAGCACCCATTTGCTCAGGTTGTTCTCGTAGGTGTAATCCTCGGTGACCTGATGACCGAGAGTGCTTTCGCGCCTGACTCGAAGCGGCTGGGCGAAGGAATTGAACAGGCTGTGGGTGCGGCTGAATTGCGCGTTCTGGCGAATCGTGTATTCGCTGATCAGAGGGCGGTGAAGCCCTTCAGGCCATCGGCCACGCCGATCAGGATGTCGTCCACGCCGCGGGTCTTCAGGTCGTTGAACACCCGCA
>NZ_JBBDHC010000023.1:0-31051 GCF_037203605.1 Denitratimonas tolerans | reverse complement strand
GTCTTGCCGTGGTCCACGTGACCGATCGTGCCCACGTTCACGTGGGGCTTGGTGCGTTCGAACTTACCCTTGGCCATGATTGCTAGATCCCAATGCGTTCTGGTTGGACAAAAAGCCACACCAGCCCAGGGCTGGAGTGGCCGGGATGGTGCTCATGACAGGAATCGAACCTGTGACCTCTTCCTTACCAAGGAAGTGCTCTACCGACTGAGCTACATGAGCGATGTAGTGACCGACGCCTGCGCCGGACGACTGTCCTGCCGTTCCGCACCCGCGAGAGGAGTTCTCGGCAGCCCGCTGGAGCGGGAGACGGGAATCGAACCCGCACCATCAGCTTGGAAGGCTGAGGTTCTACCATTGAACTACTCCCGCATCGTGCGGACGCCGAAGCGTTCCGCATACTGCGGGCCGCGCCGCCAGCCGCCCCACCCGCCCGGATTCGGTCCCGGCAAGGTGGTGGAGGGAGGTGGATGACTCGGCGCTTCGCGCCTCGCCCTCCGGGCCGTATCGCCGCGCGATACGTTCAGCAATGCCCTCCGGCATTCCTGTCGAACCTTCACATCCGCTCGGTGGTTCGAATCCACCTCCCGCAACGCAAAGCTCCGCTGTAACTGGTGGAGGGAGGTGGATTCGAACCACCGAAGGCGTTAGCCAGCAGATTTACAGTCTGCCCCCGTTGGCCGCTTGGGTATCCCTCCAATCGAGCCGCTTATTTTCCATCGCACCGGTGCGGATGTCAATGCACTCGGGAACCAGCCTTCGGAAGACTTGCGCCGCCGGCGTCGTGCCGGATCAGACGTTGAAGCGGAAGTGCAGCACGTCGCCTTCCTGAACGAGGTACTCCTTGCCTTCCAGGCGCAGGCGGCCGGCTTCGCGCGCGCCGGCTTCGCCCTTGTAGCGGATGAAGTCGTCGAAGGAGATGGTCTCGGCGCGGATGAAGCCCTTTTCGAAGTCGGTGTGGATGACAGCCGCGGCCTGTGGAGCAGTGGCACCCTTGCGCACCGTCCAGGCGCGCACCTCCTTGATCCCGGCGGTGAAGTAGGTCTGCAGACCAAGCAGGGCGTAGGCGGCGCGGATCACGCGGTTGAGGCCCGGCTCCTCGAAACCCATGTCGGCGAGAAAGACTTCGCGGTCGGCCTCGTCGAGCTGGGAAAGCTCCTCTTCGATCGCGGCGCACACCGGCACCACCTGCGCGCCCTCCTTTTCGGCGCGGGCGCGCACGGCATCCAGGTGCGGGTTGTCGGTGAATCCGTCCTCGCGCACGTTGGCGATGTACATCACCGGCTTGAGCGTGAGCAGGAACAACTCCCGCAGCAGCGCCTTTTCCTCGGCGGCGAGGCCCATCGAACGCGCCGGATGGCCGTCGTCGAGGTGGGCGCGTACGCGCGCCAGGAGATCGCGGCGCGCCATCGCGTCCTTGTCGCCGGCCTTGGCGGCACGCTCGTAGCGGGCATGGGCCTTTTCCACGCTTTCCAGATCCGCCAGCGCCAGCTCGGTATCGATGGTCTCGATGTCGGCGATGGGATCGACCCGGCCGGCCACGTGGATGATGTCGTCGTGCTCGAAGCAGCGCACCACGTGGGCGATGGCGTCGGTTTCGCGAATGTTGGCGAGGAACTTGTTGCCCAGCCCCTCGCCCTTGCTGGCACCGGCGACGAGTCCGGCGATGTCGACGAACTCGACCGCCGTGGGTATTACCTTCTGCGGCTTGACGATCTTCGCCAGCTCGTCGAGGCGCGGATCGGGCACCGGCACGACGCCCACGTTCGGATCGATCGTGCAGAAGGGAAAGTTCGCCGCCGCGATGCCGGCGCGGGTGAGCGCATTGAAAAGCGTGGACTTGCCGACGTTCGGAAGTCCCACGATGCCGCATTGGATGCCCATGGCTGAAATCCGGGATTGGTGATTCGGGATTCGGGATTCGTGAAAAGCGCGACGCGCCCTGCCAAATCCCGAATCCCCAATCCCTAATCCCTGCTTGTGTGCAAACGCTTCATGGCTTCGTTGAAGTCTCCGGAAAGCGCCAGCGGCAGCACGCCCATGGCCTCGTCGATGGCGCGCAGGATCGCGGCTTCGTCGTCCTTGCCGGGGCGTCCCAGCACCCAGGGCGTGACCTTGTCGCGGCTGCCGGGATGGCCGATGCCCAGGCGCAGGCGGTGGAAGCGGCCGTGCCCCAGGTGGGCGACCAGGTCGCGCAGCCCGTTCTGGCCGCCGTGGCCTCCGTCGAACTTGAGACGCGCGGTACCGGGCGGAAGGTCGAGGTCATCATGCGCGACCAGCATTTCCTCCGGTTCGATCTTGAAGTAGCGCAGCGCCGCCGCAACCGACTGGCCGCTGCGATTCATGAACGTCGAGGGCTTGAGCAGCCAGGCCGAGCCGAAGCCGCTACCCAGCCGTGCCGATTCGCCGTGGAGCTTGCCATCGGGCGAGAACCGCACGCGCGCCGCATCGGCCAGCGCATTGGCGAACCAGTAGCCGACATTGTGCCGGGTTCGCTCGTAGTCCGGGCCGGGATTTCCCAGTCCCACGATGAGTCGCAGGGCGGTCATGCACGCGTGTCGCGCTCCCGATCCGGCGCGCGGCCGGATCGGGAGCGCGGATGACATCACTTCTTCTCGGGAGCCTTGGCCTTGGTCGCCGGAACCTCGGCGGCCGGAGCCTCGGCGGCAGCCGCTTCCGGCTCGGCCGCGTGGCGCAGCTGGCGAGCCACCACCACCGCCACGTCGTAGTCCGGACCCAGCTTCAGGGCAGGAACCTCGACGCCGGCCGGCAGCACGATGCTCGACAAGTGCAGCACGTCGCCTTCCTTCAGCTCGCCCAGATCGACCACGATGTGCTCGGGCAGGTTGCCCGGCAGGCAGGAGATCTCGACTTCGTTGAGCTCGTGCATGATCACCACGCCCGAAACCTTGCCGGCCGGCGAGGTCGCGGCGTTGATGAAGTGCAGCGGCACCGAGACGCGGATGGCCTCGTCGGCCATGACGCGCTGGAAGTCCAGATGCAGCACGCGCGGGCGGGCCGGATGGCGCTGCATGTCGCGCAGCAGCACCTTCTGCACGTCGCCACCGAGGCTGAGGTCGAGGATGGACGAGTAGAACCACTCGTTCTGCTGTGCCAGCCAGATGGTCTCGTGGTCGACCTGGATCATGACCGGATCCAGCCCGCCACCGTAGACGATGGCCGGAATCTTGCTGTCGTGACGCAGGCGGCGGCTCGCACCCTTCCCTGCCTCAGAACGGCGCTCAACGTTGATTTGATGTGCCATGGTATTGCTTCCTGTTGTTGCAATGATCCCGCCTCGCGGCGGGGAAAACACTCACCCGCGACCAGGTGAGTGGGGGTGAAGCGGGGATTCGGGATTGGAAATTGGGGATTCGAAGAGCGGACATCCCGGCAAGTCCCCATTCCCGTCCCTAATCGACGTACAGCGAGCTGACCGACTCTCCGAAGGCGACGCGGCGGATGGTTTCGGCGAGAAGCTCGGCCACGCTGAGCTGGCGGATGCGGGCGCAGGCGCGTGAGGCGGGGCTGAGCGGGATGGTGTCGGTGACGACCAGTTCGTCCAGCGCGGAGTTTTCGAGGTTGGCGATGGCGGCACCCGAAAGCACCGGGTGGGTGCAATAGGCGACCACGCGGCGCGCGCCGTTGCCCTTGAGCGCGGCTGCAGCCGCACACAGGGTTCCGGCGGTATCGACGATGTCATCGACCAGCACGCAGGTCTTGTCGCGCACGTCGCCAATGATGTTCATCACCGTGGCCACGTTGGCGCGCGGGCGGCGCTTGTCGATGATGGCGAGGTCGGCATCGTCCAGGCGCTTGGCGATGGCGCGCGCGCGCACCACGCCGCCCACGTCCGGGCTCACCACGATCAGGTCGCGGGTGCCGTAGGTGCGCCAGATATCGGCCAGCATCAGCGGCGAGGAGTAGACGTTGTCCACCGGGAAGTCGAAGAAGCCCTGGATCTGGTCGGCGTGGAGGTCCACCGTCAGCACCCGGTCGGTGCCGACCGCGGCAAACATCTCGGCCACGACCTTGGCGGTGATCGGCACGCGCGCCGAACGCGGGCGGCGATCCTGGCGCGCGTAGCCGAAGTACGGCACCACCGCGGTGACACCGGCGGCGCTGGCGCGCTTGAGCGCGTCGATCAGCACCAGCAACTCCATGAGGTTCTCGGCGGCCGGCGCGCAGGTCGACTGGATCACGAAAACCTCCTGGCGGCGCACGTTCTCCTCGATTTCGATCTGCACCTCGCCGTCGGAGAACTTGCCCACCATGGCCTTGCCCAGCGGCACGCCCAAATCCTGGCAGACCGCCTGGCTGAGCGGGAGATTGGCGTTGCCGGAGAAGATCAGCAGTCCGTTGGTATCCACGTCACGTACCTGATGGCGCATTCGACGCCGCGTCGAAGGAAGATCGGGAACCGCATCGCCGCCTTTCGCCGGTCGATGCCATGTGGCTGGGGCGGCAGGATTCGAACCTGCGAATGCCGGGATCAAAACCCGGTGCCTTACCGCTTGGCGACGCCCCAGTTTTCCTGCGGATGCGGACCGAGGCCTGCACCCGCGTATTCAACCCGGTGGCGCACCCTGCGCCAGCCGCTGCCGCAGCGGTGACTCGTTCACGCCTCTGGCCACCCAGGTGCGCCAGCCGCCCGGCAGCGCCTGCCGCGCGGCCTGCGCGGCGTCGGGATGATCAAAGGCGACGAACAGGCCGCCGCCGGTGCCGGTGACCCGCGCCTCCCCGACCTGCGCCAATCGATCCAGCATGGCGGCGATCGCGGGACTGCGCGCCCGAAGCACCGGCTCGAAGACGTTTTCGCCCATGGAACCTGAAATGGAGCCGGATATTGTCATGGCTGGGCAATCGCGCGTCAAATCCGGGGCGTGGAACAGCTCCGCCGTGGGCACGTTGATACCCGAATCCACCAGCAGGTAGCTGCGCGGCGGCAGATCCAGCGGCGTCAGGCGCTCGCCCACGCCCTCGGCAAAGGCGCTGCGGCCGCGCACGAACACCGGCACATCGGCACCCAGCGCCAGGCCGAGATCGGCGAGCGCGTCCTCGGACAAATCCAGCCCCCACAGGCGATTCAAGGCGACCAGCACGGTGGCGGCATCGGAGCTGCCGCCGCCAAAGCCGCCGCCCTGCGGGATGCGCTTGTCGATGTCGATGTCGACGCCGGGCACATCGCCGCCCGCGACGGCGCGCAGCGCGGCGGCGGCGCGCACCGCAAGGTCATCCGCAGGCGCAACGCCGGCCGCGCCGCGCGGCCTCAGGATGCGGCCATCCTCGCGCGGGCGCAGGGCGACGATGTCGCCCCAGTCGAGCAGCTGGAACACGGTTTGCAGCAGGTGATAGCCGTCCTCGCGCCGCCCCACGATGCGCAGGCAAAGGTTGAGCTTGGCCGGAGCCGGCCACAGGCTCCAGCCCGCGTGCGAAGTGGGCGGCAGGTCGGCAAGGGTGTCCACGCGGCGTCAGGGCGAACCGGGCGCAAGCGACCAGTCGCCCACCTGCAGGCGCACCCGGCGCTCGCCCCGGGTCGCGAACACGCGGCTGGGCATGGGTGGATCGAGCGCCTGGTCGAAGCTGCGGTAGTCGATGCTCCAGCCGCCCTGCTCCATCCGCTCCGGAAGGCCCGAGTCGGCGAAGCGGATCGACGCGCTGCCCGGCGCGCGGATACCGCGGACCCAGGCCGCCAGATCGCTCAACGGCACCGTCCAGTCCAGATGTTCCTGCAGCAGCGCTTCGGCGCTGTCGCTGCTGAACGGGCCGCCGTCGAGGCCCTCCAGCCGCGCGTGGCCGGGCTCGCCCACCAGCCGCCAGCTGCGGCGGGAAACCGGCGCATTGAGGGTGATCTCGTAGCGCTCGCCGCGCTGGATCCAGGTGATCTGGCCGCTGCCGCCGTCGCGGCCGTCCGACACCGCGATGCGCCCACTCAGCCGCCAGTCCGCGTGTCGAGCGAGCTGCGCCTCGCGCGCCGCCTGCGCGAGGAGCAGGTCATCGGCCGGCAGCGCGGGCCGCCGCGGTGCACCGGCGCAACCGACCAGCACCAGCGCCAGCAGCGCCAGGATTCCCGGACGGTTCATTCGCCCAGCGCCTCGCGCACCTGGCGCACCGCACGGTTGTCCGGGTCCAGTTCCTGCGCCAGCCGCAGCACCGAGCGGGCTTCTTCGGACTGCCCCAGCGCCGCCAGCACCGCCGCCAGATGCGCGCCGACTTCCGCATCGCGCTGCAGCTCGAAGGCGCGGCGGATGTGCGGCAGCGCCTCCTCGTTGCGCCCGAGCCGGTGCAGGGCCCAGCCCAGGCTGTCGATGATCGCAGCCGAATCGGGCTTGAGTTCAAACGCTTTCCGGATCAGCGTCAGGCCTTCCTCCAGCGCGTCGGTGCGATCGACCAGGGTGTAGCCCAGGCCGTTGAGATAGTCGGGGTCTTCCGGCTGCGCCTCGACCAGCGCGCGCAAGTCGGCCACGGCATCGTCCACGCGATCCGCCCGCTCGTAGGCCAGCGCGCGGTTGTAGCGCAGCGCGGCATCGTCCTCGAACACCACCAGGCCGCGATCCAGTGCCGCGATTTCGGCCTGCACATCGCCATGGGTGCGCGCCAGTTCGGCCTCCAGCAGGTAGGCATCGCGCACGATGTCGCCCCACTCGCTGTCGCTGGTCTGGATCTCGCGCAGGAGGTCCTGCGCGGCCGCGCGCTCGCCGGTTTTATCCAGCAGGATCGCGATGCGCAGCCGCGCCTGCTCGCGCAGGAGGCCCTCGCGGATTTGCCGGTACCAGGCCATTGCGGCCGCGGGATCCTCGCGGATTTCCGCCAGCTGGCCCATCAGCATCAGCCGCGCGTCCGGCACCTTGGTCGCAGACATGCCCGCCAGAGCCTCGTCGTACAGCGCCTTGAGGCCGGCTTCGTCCCCGGCGCGGGAAAGATAGTCGGCGCGCGCCGCCAGGGCGCGGTCGTCATCGCCTGCCGGCACGAGCGCCTGCGCCGCGGCGGCCGGGTCATCCAGGGCACCCAGCTGCGTCGCGAGCACCAGGCGTTCGACCAGGGTCAGGTTCGGCAGGATCAGGGCCGCATCGAGGGCGCGGCGCGCGCCGGCCCGGTCGCCGCGATCCAGCGCGTCCTCGGCCTGCCAGGCCAGCGCCCGCGGCGCGTCGGGGAACACGCCCGCCACCGCCTGCGCCAGGCGCGAGTAAAGCGCCTTGTCCTGCAGCCGCAGCGCCACGCCGCCGAAGGCAAGCCAGGCGTCGATGTCGCGCGGCAGCAGCGACTGGTCGAACGCGTGGGCGGCAAGAGCCCGTGCCACTTCGGGATCGGGCGCACCGATCAGCGCGGCGGCGGCCTTGCGCCAACCATCCTCGCGCTCCAGAAGCGCCGCGAGCAGCGGCTGGGCCGCGGTCGCATCGCTTTCCAGCAGCGCCAGACGGAGGCGTCCCACGGAAGCGTTCTCGTCCTGCGGCGCCAGCACCTCCCAGCGCGCCAGCGCGCGTCGCGCCAGCGCCGCATCCTTGGCGAGCAGGGCGACCTGCGCGGCCCGTTCGGCGATTTCCGGGTCGGCGCTCTCATCGGCGGCACGCGCGTAAGCGTCCGCCGCGGCGGAAAGCCTGCCCTCCTGCAGGGCAAACTCGCCTTGCATCAGCGGCTCCAGCGCGCGCTGCAGCTCGGATGACCAGGCGCAGACCGGCACGAGCGCGGCCAGCAACAGGTAAACTAGGAGTCGTGGCATCGGTCCCGGTCCGGAAACTTCGGATTCGCGCTCGCCGTTGCAACGCAACGCACGTCAGCGACAAGAGTCTAACCCAAGCCTTCCATGCCCCTGCTTGCCCTCGGCCTGAATCACCAGACTGCACCGGTCTCGCTGCGCGAGAAGCTGGCGATCGGGCCTGCGGCACTGCCCGAGGCCCTGCGCACGCTGACCGCGCAGCCGGGCGTGGTGGAGGCAGCGCTGCTGTCCACCTGCAACCGCACCGAGGTCTACTGCCAGATCGACGCAGGAGCCGAACACCTGCCGGCACGCTGGCTGGCGGAGTTCGGGCAGCTGCGCCTGGACCAGCTCGAAGCCTATCTTTATCGCCACGAGGACGCCGCGGCGGTGCGCCACCTGTTCCGCGTCGCCACCGGGCTGGATTCGATGGTGCTGGGCGAACCGCAGATTCTGGGGCAGGTCAAGGAAGCCTGGCAGGCCGCGCGCGGCCAGGGCGCGATCAAGACCCCGCTCGACCGCCTGTTCCAGCAGACCTTCGCGGTGGCCAAGCGCGCCCGCACCGACACCCACATCGGCGCGCATCCGGTGTCGATCGCCTTTGCCGCGGTGCGGCTGGCGCAGCGCGTGTTTTCCGCGCTGGATCAGGCCACGGTGCTGCTGATCGGTGCCGGCGATACGGTCGAACTGGCGGCGCGCCATCTCGCCGATCACAAGGTCAAGCGCCTGCTGGTGGCCAACCGCACCCTGGAGCACGCGCAGACGCTGGCTTCGCGCTTTGGCGGCATGGCGCTGCCGCTGGACGACCTCGGCCGCCACCTTGCCGATGCCGACATCGTGCTGTCGGCCACCGCCAGCCGCGATCCGATCCTGGGTCGCGACATGGTCGCCGCGGCGCTGCGCCAGCGCCGCCGCCGCCCCATGTTCCTGCTCGATCTGGCCGTCCCGCGCGACATCGAACCGACCATCGCGACGCTGGAAGACGTATTCCTCTACACCGTGGACGACCTGGAGCAGGTGATCGACGAGAACCGCCGCTCGCGCCGTGAGGCGGCCGAACAGGCCGAGGCGATCATCGAACTGCAGGTCGAGCACTATCTGGCCTGGTGGCGCGCCTCGGACGACCGCGACACGCTCAAGCGCCTGCGCCAGGATGGCGAGGCCACGCGGGACGCGGTGCTGGCGCGCGCCAGCGCGCTGCTGGCGCAGGGCAAGACGCCGCAGCAGGCGCTCGAATATCTCGCCCACACCCTCACCAACAAGCTGCTGCACGCCCCCAGCGCCGGCCTGCGCCAGGCCGCCCTGCAGGGCGACCGCGACGTGCTGCACGCGGCCGCACGCCTGTTCGGGGCCGATGCCCCCACTTCCCCGATCGATTCCGATGACGCCCAGCATCCGCCGCAAGCTCGACGCACTGGCTGAGCGCCACGAGGAGGTCGGCCTGCTGCTGGCGGAACCCTCGGTCAACGCCGACCCGCACCGCTTCCGCGAGCTTTCGCGCGAGTACGCGCAGCTGGAGGACGTGGTGGCGGGACTGCGCGAGCACGACGCCGCCACTGCCGCACTGGCCTCGGCCCAGACCATGCGCGCCGATCCGGAACTGGGCGATCTGGCCGAGGAGGAAATCGTCCGGCAGCGCGAGCGTCTGGCGGCGCTGGAGCAGTCGCTGAACCTCCTGCTGCTGCCGCGCGACCCGCGCGACGATGCCAACCTGTTCCTGGAGATTCGCGCCGGTACCGGCGGCGACGAGGCGGCGATTTTCGCCGGCGATCTGTTCCGCATGTACGCCCGCTACGCCGAATCGCGCCGCTGGCAGGTGGAGGTCCTCAGCGCCAGCCCGGGCGAACACGGCGGCTTCAAGGAAATCGTGGCCCGCATCGAAGGCCAGGGGGCCTTTGCCCAGCTCAAGTTCGAGTCCGGCACCCACCGCGTGCAGCGGGTTCCGGAAACCGAATCCCAGGGCCGCATCCACACCTCGGCCGCGACCGTGGCCATCCTGCCGGAAATGGACGAGATCGAGGATGTGGCGCTGCGCGATGCGGACCTGAAGATCGACACCTTCCGCGCCTCGGGTGCCGGCGGGCAGCATGTCAACAAGACCGACTCGGCGATCCGCATCACCCACCTGCCTTCCGGCATCGTGGTGGAGTGCCAGGACGAGCGCAGCCAGCACAAGAACCGCGCCCGCGCCCTGTCGCTGCTCAAGGCGCGCCTGCTGGATCAGGAACGCGGCCGCCAGGCGGCGGCGCAGGCCGAGTCGCGCCGCCTGCAGGTGGGTTCGGGCGATCGCAGCCAGCGCATCCGCACCTACAACTACCCGCAGGGCCGGATCACCGACCACCGCATCAACCTGACGCTGTATCGCCTGCCGGAAATCCTGGCGGGCGACCTTTCCGAACTGATCGACACCCTGCGCCGCGAGTTCCAGGCCGACGAGCTGCGTCTGGCCGGCGCGAACGGCTGAGAGCCCACCGCCATGACAAACACCGCACCGCCCATCGAACGCCGCGCCACGCGCAGCCAGCGTCTGGGCATCCCGCCAGCCGCCTTCCTGCGCGATTACTGGCAGAAGCATCCCCTGCTGGTGCGCGGGGCGTTTCCGGGCTTCACCAGCCCGATCTCGCCCGATGACCTGGCCGGCCTGTCCTGCGAGGAAGGCACGCTCGGCCGGCTGATCGTCCACCGGGCCCGCGGCGACCGCTGGCAGGTGCACAGCGGCCCCTTTCCCGAGGATATCTTCGCCAGCCTGCCCGAGCGCGACTGGACGCTTCTGGTGCAGGACGTGGACAAGTGGGACCCGGACGTGGCCGCGCTGCTGCAACACTTCGCCTTCCTGCCGCGCTGGCGCATCGACGATGTCATGGTGAGCTTTGCCGCGCCGGAAGGCTCGGTCGGCGCACACGTGGACCAGTACGACGTGTTCCTGATCCAGGGCCTCGGGCAGCGCCGCTGGATGATCGATGCCGGCCCCAATCCGCCGCAGGCGTTCCGCAAGGGCGTCGAACTCAAACTGCTGCAGCACTTCACGCCGACGCACGACTGGGTGCTGGAACCGGGCGACATGCTCTACCTGCCGCCCGGCGTGCCGCACCACGGCGTGGCGCTGGACGCCTGCCTGACGCTCTCGGTCGGGATGCGCGCACCTTCGCGCGGTGAACTGCTGGTCGATCTTGCCGAGACGCTGGCCGAGCGCCTGCCCGAAACAGCCCGCTACGCCGATCCCGACCTTGCGCCGGGTGCCAGCGACGGCCGCATCGACGCGGCCACCCTCGACCGCCTGCGCCGCGCGCTGGAGCCCGTCGGCCAGATCGACGACGAGACGCTGGCCGACTGGTTCGGCGGCTTCATCACCCGCTACCGCAGCGGCGGCGAGATCGCGGCACCGCCGCGCGCGCTGTCCGCGGCGCAGGTGGAAAGCCGCCTGGAGCGCGGTGCCGCGCTGCATCTGCACCCGCTGGCGCGCTGCGCCTGGCGCGGGCGCGGCGTGCGCGCGCGGCTGCACGTGAACGGCGAGTGTTTCATCGCAGGCGGCACGCTCGCGCGACGGCTGTGCGCGCGCGAGCCGGTCGATGCCACAGCCTGGGCCACGCTCGGGCAGGAAGATCGCGCGCTGGTGCATGCGCTGGTGAAACGCGGCATTCTGGCACCGTCTCCGCCACGCTCGCCCGCGCAGGAATCGCCCGCATGAGCCCTTCCGACTTCCGCATAGAACTGGCCGACTACGCCGAACACCTCGCCGACCTGCGCGCGGTGCGCGAGCCGGTCTTCATCCGGGAACAGAACTGTCCGCCGGAGCTGGAGTGGGACGAGCTCGATCCGCAGAGCGTGCACGTTCTGGCGCGCGACGCCAGCGGCGCGCCGATCGGCACGGCCCGCCTGACGCCGTTGCACACCATCGGCCGCATGGCCGTGCTGGCGGACTGGCGCGGGCGCGGCGTCGGTGCGGCCCTGCTGCAGGATCTGATCGAACGCGCCCGCGCGCTGGGTCATCCCGCGATCGAACTGCACGCGCAGACCCATGCCATCGGCTTCTACGAACGCTTCGGCTTCACCGCCTTCGGCCCCGAATACGACGAGGCGGGAATCCGCCATCGCAGCATGCGGCTCGATCTGGGGCCGACGGACGAGCGCGCGCTGCGGGAAACCGATTCTCCCGCGCAGGTGGCCGACCTGACGCTGGAACTCATCGGCCGCGCGCGGCGCGAGCTTTCCATCTACACCCGCGACCTCGATCCGGCGATCCTCGACTCGCGCGCCGCGTCCGAAGCACTGCGCGCTTTCACCATCGGCACCCGCAACACGATGGCGCGCGTCCTGGTCCACGATCTGCGGCGCGCGGTGCGCGAAGGCCACGCGCTGATTGCGCTGGCGCAGCGGCTTCCCAGCCATTTCGCGATCCGCGTGGTGGAGGAGGAACCCGACGTGCAGTACGCCGCCGCGTTCGTCGCCAATGACCGCGGCGGCTACCTGTTCCGCCCCATCGCGACGCGCTTCGAGGCCAGCGCCAGCCTGCTCGATCCGGCCCGCAACCGCCAGCTTCTGGCCTATTTCAACGAGGTCTGGGAACGGGCGCGGCCGGCCAGCGAGCTGCGTCCGCTCTGAGGCCCGGGCAGCAAGACGGATTCGCAGACTGAAACCGCCACGCCTGCCATCCGGGCACCCGATCCACGAGCATAAAAAAACGCCCCGACCGTGAAGGTCGGGGCGTTTTTGGCATCGCTTTTCCTGCAACGCGGGGCGAACCCCGGCCGGATCAGTTCTGCACGTTCAGCTCGGTGCGGCGATTGGTCTCGCTCTTGCAGGCCGGGAAGGTCTGCGCGGTCGCCTCGAGCGGACGGCTCTCGCCGTAGCCGATCGGACCGACCAGACGCGAGGCGGCCACGCCGTTGCCCGTCAGGTAGTCGTACACCGCCTTGGCGCGATTCTCCGAGAGCTTCTGGTTGTAGCCGTCGGCACCGCACAGGTCGGTGTGGCCAGCCACTTCCACGCGCAGCTCGGGGTACTGGGTCAGCACCGCAGCGGCTTCCTTCAGCGTCTCGACCGCATCCGGACGCAGCGTCGCCTTGTCGAAGTCGAAGTTGACGCCGCGCAGATCGATCGTCACGGCCACCGGGCAGCCATCCGGACCAACGGTCTGGCCGGGCTGCGAATCCGGGCAGCGGTCGTCGCAGTTGTTCACGCCATCGCCGTCGTCATCCAGATCGGCGCAGCTCGGCTGCGGCGGCGGCGGGGGCGGCGGAGCCACTTCTTCCATCGGCGCGGCGGCCGGCTGGCCGAGCTTGACCAGCATGCTGACCTGGGCGATGTAGTCCATGAAGCCATCTTCACGCGGCGCATTCACGCTCTGGTCGTCCGCGTCGTAGCGGGCCAGCAGCTCGGTGCGCATGCCGATGCGGCTGTAGTCCGCCTGCAGGCCGACGCCGACCTGCGCGGCCAGGTTGTTGTCCTTGCGCTTGATCGGCTGGCCGCCGTTCTGGTTCGGGAAGGATTCGTCGTGGCGCAGCACGCCCGCGCCGTAGGCCACGTACGGCCACCAGTTGCGGTCCGCGCCGCGGAAGTGGGAGCGCGCGGTCAGCATGGCACCGTAGCTGCTCCAGTGCAGGTCATTGCCGTCCTTCGTCGGATTGGAACTGGTCAGATCCAGATCCAGCGAAAAGTTGCGGGTGAAGAACTTGCCGACGCCCAGCGCGTAGATCGGGCTGTCGTCGACCTTGCGGTCGCTGTCGTTCTGGATGAAACCGGCGGTGCCCGACAGGTACCAGCGGTCGTCGAAATCCTGTGCGGTCGCGACCTGAGCCAGGCCCAGCGCACCGATGAGGGCACAACCAAGGAGCGTCTTCTTCATTTGTGACTCCATTGAATGGGTATTGCGATTGAACACGATGCGGGAGTGGAAGCCCCGTGAAGCTCGGCGAGCGACAGTTTCGCGGAATGCCGACGACAGAAAGTTTACACGCTCGATACGAACCAAGTTTAACACATTGATAACACCGGATCATCAATTCGCCGTAGGCTGTCCGCCTTCGCCACGTCCGTTGCCGACATGCCCTCCCGACACCCGCTGCTCTTTTCCCCCCTCGATCTTGGCCACTGCGTGCTGCCCAACCGCGTTCTCATGGGCTCGATGCACACCGGGCTGGAGGACCGGCGGCGCGATTTTCCGAAGCTGGCCGCCTACTTCGCCGAACGGGCGCGCGGCGGCGTGGCCCTGATGGTCACCGGCGGCATCGCGCCCAACGTCTCGGGCTGGGTCAAGCCCTTCGCCGGCAAACTGTCCTGGCCCTGGGAGGCGCGCAAGCATCGTCTGGTCACCGATGCGGTGCACGGCGAGGGCGGGCGCATCTGCATGCAGATTCTCCATGCGGGGCGGTATGGCTACCATCCGCTGGCGGTGGCTCCCTCGCGCCTGAAGTCCCCGATCACGCCCTTCACCCCGCGCGCGCTGTCCGGACGCGGAGTCGAACGCCAGATCCGCGATTTCGCGCGCTGCGCCAGCCTCGCGCGCGAAGCCGGCTACGACGGCGTCGAGATCATGGGCTCGGAGGGCTACCTCATCAACGAGTTCCTCGCCGCGCGCACCAACCATCGCACCGACCGCTGGGGCGGCAGCTTCGAGAACCGCCTGCGCTTCGCCACGGAGATCGTGCGCCGGACCCGCGCCGCGGTCGGGCCGGACTTCATCCTGATCTACCGGCTTTCGATGCTGGAGCTGGTCGAAGGCGGTGCGACGCTGGAGGAGACCATCGCCACCGCCAAGGCCATCGAAGCGGCCGGCGCGTCGATCCTGAACACCGGCATCGGCTGGCACGAGGCGCGCGTCCCGACCATCGTCACCAGCGTGCCGCGCGCCGCGTTCAGCTTCGTCACCGCGCGGCTGCGTGGCGAGGTTGCGATCCCGCTGATCGCCAGCAACCGCATCAACATGCCGGACGTGGCCGAAGCGATCCTGGCGCGCGGCGAGGCCGACATGGTTTCGATGGCGCGCCCGCTGCTGGCCGACGCGGACTGGGTGAACAAGGCCCGCCGCGGGCACAGCGACCGGATCAACACCTGCATCGCCTGCAACCAGGCCTGCCTGGACCACGTCTTCGAGAACAGGCCGGCGAGCTGTCTGGTCAACCCGCGCGCTGGGCGCGAGACCGAGTTGAACTATCGCCCGGCCAAGGTGCGCAAGCACATCGCGGTGGTCGGTGCCGGGCCGGCGGGACTGGCCTGCGCCACCGTCGCGGCCGAACGCGGCCACGCGGTCACGCTGTTCGAGGCGCAGGACCGGATCGGCGGCCAGTTCAACCTGGCCAGCCGCATTCCCGGCAAGGAGGAGTTCGCCGAGACGCTGCGCTACTTCCAGCGCCGCATCGAACTCACCGGCGTCACGCTGCGGCTTTCCGAGCGCGCCGATGCCAAGGCACTGGCCGGGTTCGACGAGGTGGTGCTGGCCACCGGCGTCACGCCGCGCATTCCTCCGATCGACGGCATCGACCACCCCAAGGCCATCGTCTATGCCGACCTGATTTCGGGACGGCGCACGGCCGGCCCACGGGTCGCCATCATCGGTGCCGGCGGCATCGGCTTCGACGTGGCCGAGTTCCTGGTGCAGCCGCAGCCGTCCAGCACGCTGCGTCCGGACCAGTGGCTGGCCGAATGGGGAATCGACCCGACGCTTGCCGCGCGCGGCGGCATCGAAGGCGTGACGGCGCAGCCCGAAGCGCCCGAGCGTGAGGTCTGGCTGCTGCAGCGCACCGAGGGCGCGCTCGGCAAGCGCCTGGGCAAGACCACCGGCTGGGTGCACCGCGCCACGCTCCGACGCGCGCGGGTACACCTGCTGGGCGCGGTGGAATACCGGCGCATCGACGATGCCGGCCTGCACATCCGCGTGGCCGGGGAAGAGCGGCTGCTCGCGGTGGACCACGTGATCGTCTGCGCCGGACAGGAATCGCAGCGCGAGCTGAAGGCACCGCTCGACGCGGCCGGACGCCCCACCCACCTGATCGGCGGTGCCGACGTCGCCGGCGAACTGGACGCCAAGCGCGCCATCGCACAGGGCTGCGAGCTCGCCGCTGCGCTGTGAGCCAAGCGTTACGCGAGCAATCGCGCGCGTTGACATTTTCCTGCAACCGTGAAAGTTGCTCTCGCGCAAGCCGCGAACCCGCAGCCCGCGCGATTGGAAACCCGATGGCTGCACCATTTCCGCGCTGCGTCGGCAGCCGCGCCAACGCAACGCAGCGTGAATCATCGAATCCGGCCATTCAGCTGCCGTTGTGCCTGCGATCCGTACCTTGCCGCCGGTTCCGGTCCGCCCATCCCTCGCCGACCCGGAACCAACGGCTCGTAGAAGCGCAGTCAGCGCTTCCGCCCGTGCGGCTGGCGCCGCGATGCCCGAACCGGCCCGCGCCAGGCGTACCCCCGAAACGCCATGTCAGCCACCGCTTTCCCGCGTCATCCGACGGCCAGGCCCAACCGCCCCGCCGCCCGCGACCGGAGAAGGCCCGCACTGATGCAACGGATAAGGAGTCCGCGATGAAGTTGGCCACCGTGCTCTGGCTTGCCCAGCTCATGCCCCAGCCCTATGCCGACCAGGCCTGTCTTGCGACCACGGTCTATCTGGAGGCGCGCAACCAGTCCGAACTGGGCCAGCGTGCGGTCGCGGAAGTCGCCCTGCGGCGCCTCGATAACAGCCGCTGGGGCGATACGCTGTGCGAAGTCGTCACTGCCCCGCGCCAGTTCGCCCCGACCCTGCTTCCGGCCGACTACAGGCTGCACAATCTCAAGGCGTGGAACCGCGCTGTCGCCATCGCGCTGCGCGCCCAGGCCGAGTGGAACATGCCGCGCGCGGACCGCCGCTTCGTCGTGCCCGGTGCCGACCACTTCGTGGTGAGAGCGCAGGCCGCGCCGGACTGGGCCCAGGGCGTCCCGGTGGCGACGATCGGTGACCACACCTTCTACCAGGTGCCGCGCCGCCTCTGATCTGCCGCTGCGCGATCCGGCTTGAAGCGCGTTCGGTGCGCCCCCATGCTGACGGGTTCCACCCATCTTTTCCGGAATCCTTCATGAAACTGTATTGCATGCCCGGCGCCTGCTCGCTGACCGACCACATCGTGCTCGAGTGGATCGGCCAGCCCTACCAGTACCAGCCGGTGGCGCGCGACGAGCTCAAGACCTCCTACCTCAAGGTCAACCCGAGCGGCGCGGTGCCCGCGCTGGCGCTTGCCGACGGCACCATCCTCACCCAGAACATCGCGATCCTGGATTACCTCGCCGGGCTTGCGCCCGAGGCGAAGCTGATGGGCGATGGCTCGGCGCTGTCGCGCGCGCGGGTGATGCGCTGGCTGGCCTTCATCAACGCCGACGTACACAAGAATTTCTCGCCCCTGTTCAGCCCCGCAGCCTTCGTTGACGGCGAAGCGGCCCGGGAAAGTCTCAAAGAGAAGGCCATCGGCCGACTGCGCAAGCAGTTCGAGATACTCGACGCGCAGCTGGGCAGCGGCACCTGGCTGGTGGACAACCGGCGTTCGGTGGCCGATCCCTACCTCTACGTGATCCTGCGCTGGGCGCAGGCCATGCAGCTGGACCTGTCGGGCCTGGGCAACCTGGCGCGCTTCATCCGCCACATGGAGTCCGATGCCGGGGTACAGACCGCGCTCAAGGCCGAGGGCCTGGCCTGAGGCACGGGGCTTTGCCGAAGCAAGCGCTTCCGTAGGTCGGCCCTACGCGGCCGACGTGGGTAGACGCATCGCGCACGCGGGCCACCGGCCCGCGTGTCGTTTCCGACGCGGGAATTCAACCCTCGCCCGCAGCAAGCCGCGCGTAGAAGTCCCGCGCGAACGCCTCGAAGCGCCCCTGCTCGATCGCCGCACGGATGCCGGCCATCAGCTCCTGGTAATAGTGCAGGTTGTGGATGGTGGCGAGCATCGGTCCGAGCATCTCGTTGCAGCGGTCGAGGTGACGCAGGTAGGCGCGGGTGAAGCCACCGGCGCAGGCGTAGCAGGCGCACTCCGGATCAATCGGGCGCAGGTCCTTCTCGTACTTCGCGTTGCGGATGCGCACCGTGCCGAAGCGGGTGAAATAGTGGCCATTGCGCGCATTGCGCGTAGGCATCACGCAGTCGAACATGTCGATGCCGCGCCGCACCGCCTCGACGATGTCCTGCGGTCGGCCCACGCCCATGAGGTAACGCGGATGATCCTCCGGCAATAGCGGGCAGGTGTGCTCGAGCATCGCGTTGCGCTCGTGTTCCGGCTCGCCCACGGCCAGGCCGCCCACGGCGTAGCCGTCGAAGCCGATCTGCATCAGGCCCTCGGCCGAGCGGCTGCGCAGCTCCGGATGGACGTGGCCCTGCACGATGCCGAACAGCGCCGCGTCGTTCCCCAGCCGATCATGCTCGGCGCGGCTGCGCGCGGCCCAGCGCAGGCTCAGCTCCATCGACTCCTTCGCGCGCTTCTCGCTCGTCACCACGCCGTCCACGGCGTAGGGCGTGCATTCGTCGAAGATCATCACGATGTCTGAATCGAGCGTGCGCTGGATCTGCATGCTCTCCTCCGGGCCGATGAACACGCGCCGCCCGTCCACCGGCGAGGAAAACGCCACGCCGGCCTCGGTGATCTTGCGCCGGTGCGCGAGCGAGAACACCTGGAAGCCGCCCGAGTCGGTCAGGATCGGCCCGTCCCAGCGCGCGAAACCGTGCAGCCCGCCGTGCGCGGAGATCACCTCCAGGCCGGGGCGCAAATACAGATGGAAGGTGTTGCCCAGAATGATCTGCGCGCCGATCGCCTTGATCGAATCCGGCGTCATCCCCTTGACCGAACCGTAGGTGCCCACCGGCATGAAGGCCGGCGTTTCGACCGTGCCGCGCGGGAACGTCAGCCGCCCGCGGCGGGCGGCACCGTCGCTGCGCTGGAGCTGGAATCCGAGTCGGGACATGAGGAAGAGATTGCGTGCGAGCCGGCTATTGTCGCGTATTGCGGCACGCGCGTCCGCCCTCGTTGATGCGTCCCTGGATTCGCAGGCGGTTCCAGGTCGCAGCGCCGGCGTGCCTGATCACGGACCGAATCAAGCTTCGACGTGAAAACGGCGCTGCGCATCCCCGCAGAACCATATCCCCAGTTCGTCGCCCACGGCTGCCGCCGAATCCGGCGGCAGATCGGCCTCGATGCGCGCGCCGTCCTGCAGCGCCAGCACCGCGCGGGTTTCCGGGCCGTGGAAGATGCGCTCGACCAGCCGCACCCGTATCGGCGCGGCAGGGTCGATGCGCACCTGCTCGGGCCGCACCAGCACCTCGCCCCCGCCTTCCAGTCCGAGCGTGGCCGCCGCCACCAGCGCGCCGCGCCCGATGAAGCCGGCGACGAAGCGATCCTGCGGCGCGTGGTACAGGCTCGCCGCGTCGCCCCACTGCAGGATGCGGCCGCGATCCATCACCCCGATGCGGTCGGCGACGGCGAAGGCTTCGGCCTGATCGTGGGTGACCAGCAGGGCGGTGGTGCCGGAGGCTTTCAGCAGGTCGCGCACGTCCGACGCGAGCCGGCCGCGGGTGTGGATGTCGAGATTGGAGAACGGCTCGTCGAGCAGCAGCACGGAAGGCTCGGGAGCCAGCGCGCGCGCCAGCGCCACGCGCTGCTGCTGTCCGCCGGACAGCTCGTGCGGAAAGCGCCCGCCCAGCTCAGCGAGCCCGACCCGCTCCAGCATCTCGCGCACCCGCGCCTGGCGCGCCTCGCGCGTGGTGCCGCGCAGCCCGAACGCCACATTCGCCGCGACGCAAAGATGCGGGAACAGCGCGTAATCCTGAAACACCATGCCCACGCGACGACGCTCCGGCGGCCACTGTCCGTCCGGTCCGGCTACGGTCACCCCGTCGAGCGCGATGCGCCCTGCCTGCAGCGGCTCGAACCCGGCGACGGCGCGCAGCACCGTCGTCTTGCCGCAGCCCGAGGTGCCCAGCAGGCTGCCGATCTCACCGCGCTCCAGCGACAGCGACATCCCATCGACCACCGTCAAGCACCCGGCGGCAGTTGGATAACCCACGGAAATCCCCTGCAGTTCCAGGCTCATGCCGCTTCCCTTCCGGCGCTCGCGTTCGCGCAGCGCGTTTCCTGCGACATCCCGCTGCGCGCCAGCAGCACCACCGGCACCAGCCCGATCAGGACGATCAGGAAAGCCGCCACCGCGCCTTCTTCATAGGCTCCGCGCGCCGCGTCCGCATAGAGCCAGGTCGCCAGCGTCTCGACGTTGACCGGGCGCAGCATCAGCGTGGCGGGCAGCTCCTTCATCGCATCCACGAACACCAGCAGCGCCGCCGCAGCCATCGCCGGCTTCAGCAGCGGCAGGTGCACGCGCCGCAGCGTGCCGCCCGCGCTCTGCCCAAGACAGCGCGCGGCCTGGTCCAGCGACGGCGTGATTCGCGCGAGGCCCGCATCGATGCTGCCGATGGCGATGGCCAGGAAGCGCAGGGCATACGCCAGCACCAGCGCCAGCATGGAACCCATCAGCCACTGGCGCGGCTCGACGCCGAACGGCCGCAGCGCTTCGCCTATCCCGATGTCCACCCAGCCCAGCGGCGAGAGCAGGCCGATGGCCAGCACCGTGCCCGGCACCGCATAGCCGAGGCTGGCCACGCGCAGGCACGCGCCCGCAAGCCGCGTGCGCCTGCGCGCCTGCGCGAGGCGCAAGGCCCAGGCCACCGCGAGACCCGCCAGCAGGGTCGCCAGCGTGGCGCAGCCCGCCACCATCACGGTGTTCCACGCGCTGTCGCGCAGCGCCGGTGAAACGCCGTGCGAGTGCAGCCGGGCGATGCCCGATCCGGCCAGATACAGCGCCGGCAGCAGAAAGCCGATCAGCACCGGGATCGCACCCAGCGCCAGCGCCACGACGGCCGCCACGCCATGCAATCGCTGCGCCTGCATCGGCCGGGGGCGCTGCCCGGCGGCATAGCGCTGGCGGCGGCGACCGTGGCGTTCCAGCCACACCAGCAGAGTCACGATCAGCAGCATGCCGAGCGCAATCTGCGCCGCGCCGGGCAGATCGCCGCGGCTGATCCACGTCGTGTACACCGCCACCGTCAGCGTCTGCACGCCGAGGAACTCGGAGGCGCCGATGTCGTTGAGGGTTTCCAGCAGCACCAGCGCCACGCCTACCGCCAGCGCCGGGCGCGCCAGCGGCAGCGCCACGCGAATGAACAGCGCGCGGCGCGGCACGCCCAGCGCGCGCGCCGCGTCCAGCAGCCCGCCGGCCTGGGTCAGGAACATGGCGCGCGTGGTGAGGTAGACGTAGGGATAGAGCACGAAGCCCAGCAGCACGATGCAGCCGCCCAGCGAGCGCACGTCGGGCAGACGGAAGTCGCGCGGGCTGTCGATGCCCAGCAGCGTACGCAGGAGACCCTGTACCGGGCCGAGCGGATGCAGCAGGTCGAGATAGGCATAGGCGACGATGTAGGTCGGCATCGCCAGCGGCAGCAGCAGGGCCCAGGACAGCACGCCGCGGCCGGGAAAGTCATGCGCGCTCACCAGCCAGGCGCTGCCGGCACCCAGCACCGCCGCGATACCGCCCACGCCGGCCAGCAGCAGCACCGTGTTGAGGCCGGCGCGCGGCAGCACGTACCGGCCAAGGTGCGACCACAGGCCCTCGCTGCCCTGCGCCGCGTTCCAGGCCAACGCCAGCAAGGGGACCAGCACCAGCAGGGCGACGGCGAGCGCGGCTACGCGCCATGGGCGTTCGCCGGTCGTCACGCTGAAACAACTTTGATTCGGCTGTTCACGCCACACCTGTCTTTCCGGCTTACGCCGGAATGACGCACTTGTATAGCTTGTGCGAAACCTATTGGTCGAACCCGACCCGATCCACCAGCTCGCTGGCGCGCTTGCGGTACCTGACCACCTCGGCCAGCGGCAGCGGATCGATCTTCAGTTCACCGAAGCTCGCCACCACCGGATCCAGCGCCACGCCGGGCTTCACCGGGTATTCGTAGTTGGCCCGGGCGTAAAGGCTCTGGGCCGCGTCGGACACCAGGTATTCCAGCAGCCGCACCGCGCCCGCGCGGTTCTTCGCGTGGCGCGCCACCGCCGCGCCGCTGATGTTGACGTGGGTGCCGCCATCGGCCGCGCTGGCGAACACCGGGCGGATCACCTTGATCGCATCGCCCCAGGCACGCTGCTCGGAGCCCTCCTCGCTGTGCTTCATCCGGCCCACGTAATAGGCGTTGGCGATGCCGATGTCGCAGATGCCGCCGAGGATGTCGCGCGCCACCTCGCGGTCGCCGCCGGCCGCCGCGCGCGCCAGGTTGGCCTTCACCCCGCGCAGCCACTCCTCGGTAGCCGCTTCGCCCGCGTGCGCGACCATCGCGGCGAACAGGCTGGTGTTGTAGGGATGCTGGCCGGCGCGGATGCAGACCCTGCCTTTCCACTCGGGCTTCGCCAGATCCTCGTAAGCGAAGCTCTCCAGCGCGAGATCCTTGTCGGCATACAGCACGCGGTCGCGCAGCGACAGCGCGTACCAGTGGCCGTTCGCGTCGCGCAGGCCGGCAGGAATCGCCGCGTCCAGCGCCGCCGATTCGATGGCCTGGGTATGACCGTTCTCGACCAGGTCCAGCAGGTTGCCGGTATCCACCGTCATCAGCACATCGGCCGGTGATCGCTCACCCTCGGCGCGCAGCCGCTCGGGCAGACCATCGCGCACGAACACGGTGTCCACCGCCACGCCGGTTTCGCGGGAAAAGGCGTCCAGCAGCGGCTGGATCAGGCCCGGCTCGCGCGTGGTGTACAGCGTCACCGCGGCCGCTTTCGGCACCGCGGGCTCGACCTTCGAGACCGGTGCGGCGGCCTGTTGTTCCGGCGCGGGGCTGCCGCAGGCGGCCAGCAGCAGCGCAGCGGCCGCCCCGGCGGCCAGACGCAGGCGATGGGAAAGTACGGGAATGTGCATGAGCGGTTTCCGAAAAAGACGGGATGTCCTGGCCCGGCGATCAGGCCGCAGGTTGCCGGGAGGCGCGCATCTTAATGCAATCGGGAATCATGTGCAGTTGCGTCCGTCCCGCCCTCGCGCTCCGGAAACACCAGCATCGCATCCCCGTAGCTGAAGAAGCGGTAGCGCTCGCGCACCGCGTGGGCGTAGGCCGCCATCACCCGCTCGTAGCCGGCGAAGGCGCTGACCAGCATCAGCAGGGTCGATTCTGGCAGGTGGAAGTTGGTGACCAGGGCATCGACGCTGCGGATGCGCTTGCCGGGGAACAGGAACAATCGCGTGTCTCCGGCGAAGGGGCGAACCTCGCCGTCGCGAAAGCTCGATTCCAGCGCGCGCACCACCGTGGTGCCCACCGCCACCACGCGGCCGCCGCGCGCCTTCGCGGCGCGGATCCGCTCGCACAGCGACGCGCCCACGTTGAGCCATTCGCTGTGCATCACGTGGTCCTTGAACTCCTCGGCGCGCATCGGCTGGAAGGTGCCGGCCCCCACGTGCAAGGTGATGTGGCCGAATTCGACGCCGCGCGCGCGCAGCGCCGCCAGCAGCGCCTCATCGAAATGCAGCCCGGCGGTGGGTGCCGCCACCGCGCCGGGGGCGCGGGCGAAGACGGTCTGGTAGCGCTCGGCGTCGGCGGCATCCGGTTCGCGCGTCATGTACGGCGGCAGCGGCATCCGGCCGATCCGCTTCAGCAGCTTTTCCAGCGGCTCGTCGCTTTCGAAGCGCAGCCGGTAGAACTCGCCCTCGCGCCCGAGCACGGCGACGCGGGTGCCGTCATCCAGGACCAGCTCGCTGCCCGCCGCGGGCGGTTTGCTCACGCCCAGCTGCGCGCGCGCCTCGTTGCCGTCCAGCACGCGCTCCACCAGCACCTCGACCCGCCCGCCCGTGGCCTTGCGCCCGAACAGGCGCGCGGGGATGACGCGGGTATCGTTGAACACCAGCAGATCGCCGGGGGCCAGCAGCGCCGGCAGGTCGCGGACGGCGCGGTCTTCCAGCGGTGCAGGTGCGGGCGGCAGCAGCAGCAGGCGGCTGGCCGAACGCGCCGCCAGCGGGTGCTGGGCGATCAGCTCGGTCGGCAGGTCGTAGCGGAAATCGGATTTCTTCACGCGCAGCGTCCCAGGTGGGCCGCCCATTATCCGGCGCGCGGGCAGGGCGGACAAACCGCCGCCCGATGCCTCACCCGCCCGCGGCGGCGGGGGTTATGCCGGCCCCGATGCAGTGATACAATTCCGCAATTGACTGATATGAAACGGAAACGAGAAGCGCGATGCACTTCGCGCCATTCGTTTGCGCATCCGATCCTGCCGCGAGGAGGCACCATGAACCTGATCCAAGCCCTTTCCGACCTGCGCACCCAGCCCGGTACCGTCCGCACCCGCGGCCTGTCCGACGAGCAGCTCATGAGCCTGGCACCCGACTATCCCGAGCTGGTCGAAGCGGTCGAGGCGGCGCGCGCCCAGTTCGAGGCGGTGCGCGGCGAGTTCCCCGAGATCCTCGCGATGGACGAGGACGCGCAGTGCGCCACGGTGCAGGCCGGCTTCGTCAACTTCTATGCGGCCGATGCGGTCAATCCCTACGTCGCGCTGGCCGCGCGCGGGCCGTGGGTCGTCACCCTCAAGGGCGCGGTGCTGCACGATTCGGGCGGCTACGGCATGCTCGGCTTCGGCCACACGCCGACGGCGGTGCTCGATGCGATGGCGCGGCCGCAGGCGATGGCCAACATCATGACGCCTTCCCTTTCGCAGCTGCGCCTCACGCGCGCGCTGCGCGCCGAGATCGGTCAGCGCCGCAGCGACGGCTGCCCCTACGAGCGCTTCATGTGCCTGAACTCGGGTTCCGAATCGGTGACGCTGGCCTGCCGTATCGTCGACATCAACGCGCGCCTGCAGACCGAGCCGGGCGCGCGCCACGCCGGCAAGACGATCAAGCACGTCGCGGTGAAGGGCGCGTTCCACGGCCGCACCGAAGGCCCGGCGCGCTATTCCGACTCCACCCGCAAGGCCTACCTGGCCAACCTGGCCAGCTACCGCGGCGACGACTCGCTGCTGACGGTCGAGCCCTACGACGTGGCGCAGCTGCGCGAGCTGTTCGCCAGGGCGGACCGGGAGGGCTGGTTCATCGAGGCGATGTTCCTGGAGCCGGTGATGGGCGAAGGCGACCCGGGCCGCGGCGTCACGCCGGAATTCTACGCCGCCGCGCGCGAGCTCACCGCCGCGCACGGCAGCCTGTTCCTGGTCGATTCGATCCAGGCCGGCCTGCGCGCCCACGGGGTGCTGTCGGTGGTGGACTATCCCGGCTTCGAGAAGCTCCCCGCGCCGGATCTGGAAACCTATTCCAAGGCGCTCAACGCCGGCCAGTACCCGCTTTCCGTGCTCGCCGCGAGCGGCCCGACCGCCGCGCTCTATCGCACCGGGGTCTATGGCAACACCATGACCACCAACCCGCGCGCGATGGATGTGGCGGCCGCGGTCATGGCGCAGCTGACGCCCGCCATTCGCAAGAACATCGCCGAGCGCGGCCGCGAATTCGTGGAGAAGCTCGAGGCCCTGCGCCGCGAGCTGCCCGAGCTCATCACCAAGGTGCAGGGCACGGGCCTGCTGTTCTCCTGCGAACTTTCGCCGCTGTTCAAGTGCTATGGCTCCGACAGCATCGAGGAATACATGCGCAAGAACGGCATCGGCGTGATCCACGGCGGCGCGAATTCGCTGCGCTTCACCCCGCATTTTGCGATCACCTCGCGCGAGGTGGATTTGGTCATCGCCCAGATCCGCCAGGCGCTGCTGAACGGCCCGCGCAAGGCGGTAAAGGAAGCGGCCTGAGCTTTCCGCTCCGATTTTCCGCACCGACGGTGAAAAGCCCGCCTCCCGGCGGGCTTTTCACTGCTGCACGCTGCGTGATTCGAGGCGCGACGCCCGCTCAGCCGGCGTAGGCGTTGGTGGCTTGCACCAGCGCCGCGGTGATTTCCGGCTCGAAGGCCGAGTGCCCCGAAGCCGGGCAGATCACCAGGTCGGCCTCTGGCCAGACCTTTTTCAGGTCCAGGGCGCTCTGCATCGGACACACCACGTCGTAGCGCCCCTGCACGATGGTGCCGGGAATGCCGTGCAGGCGGTGGGCGTCGCGCAGGAGCTGGCCTTCTTCCTCGAAGAAGCCGCCGTTGACGAAGTAGTGGCTCTCGATGCGGGCAAAGGCGAGCGCGAAGTCTTCGCCGCGGTGCGAATCGATGAAGGCCGGATCCTGGTGCAGATAACTGCACGAGGCTTCCCACACCGACCAGGCGCGCGCGGCGGCCAACCGCACCGCCGCATCGTCCGAAGTGAGGCGGCGGTGGTAGGCCGAGATCAGATCGCCACGCTCGACCGCGGGAATGGCGGCGAGATACTCGTCCCAGGCATCGGGAAACAGACGGCTGGTGCCTTGCTGATAAAACCATTCCAGCTCCCAGCGCCGCAGCAGGAAGATCCCGCGCAGCACCAGTTCGGCCACCGCCGCCGGATGCTTTTGCGCATAGGCCAGCGCCAGTGTCGAGCCCCAGGAGCCGCCGAACACCTGCCAGCGCGCGATGCCCAGATGTTCGCGCAGCCGCTCGATGTCGGCCACCAGATCCCAGGTGGTGTTGTCCACCAGATCGGCGTGCGGCGTGGAGCGCCCGCTGCCGCGCTGATCGAACAGCACGATGCGATAGCGCGCCGGGTCGTGGAAGCGCCGCATTTTCGGACTGCAGCCGCCGCCCGGCCCGCCGTGCAGCAGCACCACGGGTTTGCCGGCGGGATTGCCGCATTCCTCATAGTGGAGGCAATGGCGCTCGGACACCTGCAGGGTGCCGCTGGCGTAGGGCTCGATCGCGGGATAGAGGGTTTGCATGGGGCTTCCGTCCGGGCAACGAAGACCCCGCGATTGTAGCCCGGCGCGTATTGGCGTCGGGATCACCGCGCCGCGCACCTCGGCAGCGCGCGGATCCGCGCGGCGCTCATCCGCGCCGCAGCGCCTCCAGCAGCGCCTGCGGCTTCTCCACGCTGAGCAGCAGGGCGCGATCGGCACCGCGTTCGGGCAGCACCAGCACGCGGCTGCGGTCGGTCAGCGCGCAGAACAGCTTGCGGTGCCAGCGGCTGGCGCGAAAGTGGCCGACCGCCGCGCCGGGCAGGCCGATGCCGTTCATCCGCAGTCTCGGCCACCACTCGCTGGAAGGATCCAGCGCGAGGATGCGCGCCGCATCAAGATCCAGCGCCGACAGCGCGAGGCGGCGGCGATAGCCGCTGGCGCGCACCGTGATCCGCCCGTCCGCGAGGCGCACGCGCATCCGTCGCAGGCTCCAGGACATCACCGCGACGAACGCGACCAGGCCTGCGCTGATGACCACGAAGATCCATGCCGGCTGCAGCGCGCCCACGCCCTGGACCGCCGCGATGGCGGCAAAAACGGGCAGCGGCAAAAGGGCCAGCACCGCCAGCGTCACGAAGGCCGACTTGCGGGGCGGCACGATCGCGAAATCCCGGATCACGGACCGCCGCCGACAAAGGTGGCGATATCGTCGATCACCGCCTCGTCCACGCGGCCCGCGGTGGCGTACTCGGCCGGGCCAGATGGTCCTTCACCCGCAATCATCAGGTGATTGAGCGCCGGATGCAGGGCGAACTGCACGCGTGCGTCGCCGTCAAAGGCGGCGTGCCAGCGCGCGAAGTCCCCGTCGACGCTGACCTGGTAGTCGCGCCCGCCCTGCACCAGCAGGATCGGCTGGGTCAGCGTGGCGGCGACCGCGACCGGATCGTAGTCGCGCAGGTCTATCCAGTACCGCGCCGGCAGGCCGAGCAGGGTGTCGGCGGCGGGAACGTCCCCGGACAGACTGGCAACGGCGGAGGCTTTCACCGCCATCGCGTCGATCTCGGCCTGCTCGTGCGAACCGACTTCTCCGTCCAGTTCGGCCAGGTAGCGGACCTGCTCGACCACGATGTCATGGAGCGGGCGCGCCGGCGCCGCCAGCAGGATGAGCCCGGCCAGGTCCGGCGCGCGCTGCGCGATGCGCGGCGCCATCATCGCGCCGAGGCTGTGCCCGGCGAGGAACACCCGCTGCGGGTCGATGCGGGGCGCGGCGCGCAGCAGCGAAACCGCGCGCACGGCGTCATCGACGGTTTCATCATCCACGGTGAAATCGCCCGAGGCGAACGCCTGCGGGTGCGCCTTGCTGCGCTTGTCGTAGCGCAGCACCGCCACGCCGCGCTCGCCCAGTGCGTGGGCGATGTCGCGGAAGGGGTGATTGGGGCCGATGGTCTCGTCGCGATCATGCGGGCCCGAACCGTGCACCAGAACGACGGCCGGAAACGGCCCCTCGCCCCTGGGCAGGGTGAGCGTGCCGCCGAGCGTGACATCGCCCTCCCCGACCGGGAACTCCGCCTCGCTGAAGCGCTCGCTGGAAACCGGCGCAGGCGCGGCGGGCGGCGCACCGCCCTTCGACGGCACCAGGCGGAAGCCGCCGATGCGACCATCAGGACCGACCGCGATCCGCGCATCCAGCGCCACCAGTCCGAAGGTCAGCGTGGAGGTAACCACCGGCGTGCCGGATACGGTTTCCCCGCGCAGCGGGCTGCGCGACTGGCGTGAACCAAGCTGGATCGGCAATGCCTCCCAGATTTCCTTGAGCTTGCCCTGGGCGAGCGCCTCCTGCAGTTCCGGCGTGCCGCGCTTGAGGGCGTCCTCGAAACGGCCGGCGTCGAGATCGTCGAGGAAGGCCTCGCCGATGCGCAGGTGCTCCGGATCGGCCCGGGCACTCTGCGCCGGCGGCAGCAGCAGGGTCTCGAACAGCCAGACGGCGCTGAAGTAGACGCCGATCAGCGAGCCGATGGCGAGCACGGCAATGACGAGTTTGCGATTCATGCGTTCTTCCTCAGCGCGGTCGTTTCAGGAACAGCGTGACCACCACGCCGTAGAGCAGCGCATTGACCAGCTCCCAACGCGCCTCGCCTTCGATGTTCAGCCGTTCGGCCACCTCGTCGGGGCGGAACTCGCCCCAGATGCTCGGGGTGACCGTCACCACCTTGTACTCCCAGCGCTCACTGGCCATCGTCGTCTCCTTGCTCGGTTTCGGGCGCAGCGGGCGGCAGGCGCCCGGCCCGGCGCAGCGCCGCGCGCAATGCGTATTCGATCTGTGCGTTCAACGAGCGCAACTCGTCGTCAGCCCAGCGCTGCGCCGCTTCCAGCACCTTGGCATCGATACGCAGCGGATAGGCTTTTTTCTCTTTCATCGCGGTTGAAGATTCGTGACCCGGGATTCGTCGGAGCTGGAGCGGGGGCGCTCTTGCGAATCCCGAATCCCCAATCCCGGCTCTCAATACAGCGAGCCGGTGTTGAGTACCGGCTGGGCGGCGCGGTCGGAGCACAGCACCACCAGCAGGTTGCTCACCATCGCGGCGCGGCGCTCCTCGTCCAGATCCACCACGCCGTTCTTCTTCAGCTCATCGAGCGCCATTTCGACCATGCTCACCGCGCCGTAGACGATGCGGGTGCGGGCCGCGACCACGGCCTCGGCCTGCTGCCGCTGGAGCATGGCCTGGGCGATTTCCGGGGCGTAGGCCAGGTGGCTGATGCGCGCTTCGATCACGTCCACGCCGGCGCGCGCGAGGCGCTCGGCGATCTGCGCCTTGAGATGCTCGGACACTTCCTGCGGGTGGCTGCGCAGCGCGATGCTGCTGCCGTCGTGCTGGTCGTAGGGATAGCTCGACGCCATCGCGCGCAGCGCCGCCTCGGACTGGATGTGCACGTAGCTCTCGTAGTCGTCGACGTTGTAGACGGCCTCGGCCGAATCCACCACCTGCCACACGATCACCGCGGCGATCTCGATCGGGCTGCCTTCCAGCTCGTTGACCTTGAGCTTGCCGCTCTCGAAGTTGCGCACCCGCAGCGACACCTTCTTCGCCGAAAAGAAAGGGTTGTTCCAGCGCAGGCCGGATTCCTTGACGGTGCCCACGTACTTGCCGAACAGGCTCAGCACGCCGGCCTGGTTGGGCTCGATGGTATAGAAACCGCCGAGGCAGGCGAGCAGCACCACGCCCGCAAGGATCGAGGCCACGATCACCCACACGGTGACCTGGGTCAGCCCCATCACGAACAGGGCGGCGACGGCCAGCAGGGCGGCCAGCAGGACCAGCAGAACGGGTATGCCGGGCAATGATTTTCTCGCGATCTCGTGCATGGGGCTCTCCTTGGTTGGAAATTATGATATCACTTCGATATCACTTCACAAGACGAGCGTCGACCTCCGATGTGACCACGGTGCCCAGCGGCGGCACGGCGTAGCGCACCAGCGGTGCCGGCAGGCGCTCGGAACTGATCCAGACCGCGGTGCCATCGGCCTCGAAGCCCATGCCCTCGGCCTGCGCCATCCACGGCAAGTCGAGCCGCACCGGCGGCTGGCGCAGCGCAACCGCCCAGCCATCGGAGTGGCGCGGCCACAGGTAGAGATGCAGGTAGCTCATCACCGCGAAAGCGGAACCGTCGGCACGGATATCCGCGGCGGTGATCTGGCCACGGTATCGGCCATAGACCGGATTGCGCTCGCGATCTTCCACGCTGGGCTGGACGATGCCGGCCAGCGTCCCGAGCGGCTCGGCCACCTGCAGCGCCTCTGCATCCACGGGAAACAGCGGCAGGCGGAACAGTTCGGGCGGCACGCGCTTCTTGGAAACGAGATAGATCGCGCCCTCCGCCGCGTCCACCGCCACCGCCTCGCAGTCGCGCGCGCCGTCCGGCCAGCGGAAGCGGATCGTGCGCACCGATTCGATGCGAACGTCTTGCAGCCTCCCCGGCTCTTCGAGCACGTGCAGCGCCAGCTCGCGGCGCAGGCCGCCGTTGTCGCCGGTATCGGCCACCAGCAGCCAGGCCCGGTCCGCGTGCTCGAAGCTGGCCATGTCTTCCCAGTCCAGATCCTCCACCGGCAGCTCCAGCGCCGCGTGCACGCTGCCGTGCCCATCCACCGCGTAGAGCACGCTCGGCTGGTGGCTGTCGTTGTGCATCCAGACGATGCCCGGATGACGGCGTGAGACCGCAAGACCGCTGATTTCCTTCAGCCGCACATCGGTGACGACCCCGGACAGGACCGCGCCTTCGGGCAAGGGATGGATCTCGCCGTCCACCGCAGGCTGCGCCCGCGCCACGCCTTCCGCGAGCCAGGCGGCAGCCAATACCAGCAGCAGAAGACCCGTGCGCACCATCGGGCGGATGATGCCATGAACACGCGCATGCGCTCGCCCGGTCGCCCCCAGACGACAAGGCCTCCCGCGCGGGAGGCCTTGTCCTAGGTTCACGGCGTCAGGCAAGCGCTGCCTGACTTCCCACCTGCGCCGCCCGGTTCAGCGGCGACGCAGGTGCGCGGGAGGTGCGCCTTACTCGAACCCGTCGGAGAAGATCTCCGGCGGCAGCGGCGCG
>NZ_JBBDHC010000022.1:0-35776 GCF_037203605.1 Denitratimonas tolerans | reverse complement strand
CGAATGGAAGGCGGCGATGAACCAGTTCGCGATACTCTACGAAGACCGGTTCACGCTGGCCCGCTGAAGGAAGGCCAGGAACTAAACCGCCTCACACACAAAAAATCGGACACGCCCACTTTCGCAAGCGCTCAGGCGAGCGCGAGGATGGTCTTCCACTGCGCATCGCTCACCGGCAGCACCGAAAGCCGGTTGCCGCGCGCCAGCAGCGGGAAGTCGCCCAGCGCCTCGGCGTGCCGGCGCAGCTCGTCGAGACTGATCGTGCGCGGCAGCTTGCGTTCGAAGGCGACGTCGACCATCTGCCAGCGCGGTGCGGCAGGCGTGGATTTGGGATCGAAATAGTCGCTCTGCGGATCGAACTGGGTCGGGTCGGGGTAGGCTGCGCTCGCCACCCGCGCGATGCCGACGATGCCGGGCACGGCGCAGTTGGAGTGGTAGAAGAACACGCCGTCGCCCACGCGCATGTCGTCGCGCATGAAGTTGCGCGCCTGGTAGTTGCGCACGCCGGTCCACGGCTCGCGCCCGCGCGCGGCGAGGTCGTCGATGGAGAATTCCTCCGGCTCGGATTTCATCAGCCAATGGGCCATGGCGGCGCGGGTCTCGGGGGAAAGGCGCGGATTCTACCGGCAGCGCACGGTGCGGGCGTCGGTGACGACGAGGTCGAGCGGCACGTCCCAGGGCGCGGCCTGGAGCGCGTCGACCTGCTGGAAATCGTGCGCCACGCCGATCAGCAACGGCCGCATCGGGCGCGGCTGTTCGCGCAGGAAGGCGAAGCTGCGGTCGTAGTAGCCGCCGCCGGTGCCCAGGCGCGTGCCGGAGGCATCGAAGGCCACCAGCGGCACCAGCACGGCGGCAAGGTCGGATGGGGCCAGCTGCGCGGCGGGGGAATGGTCCGGCTCGGGTATGCCGTGGCGGTTGGCCACCAGCGGATCGCCGAAGCGCCAGGGCGCAAAGCGCAGCGTGCTGCCGGGTGCCAGGCACGGCAGGCAATAAACGAAGCGCGGCGGCGGTGCCAGCAGCGCGTGCAGGGAAATCTCCCCGCGCACCGCCCAGTAGCCGGCCACGTAGCCCTCGTCCGCCAGCTCCGGCAGCGCGCGCAGGCGTTCGGCGAGCGCCTCGGCCGCCGCCATCTGCAGCCGCGCCGGGAGTTCCAGACGGCGCGCGCGCATGCGCGCGCGCAGCGCGGCGCGGTCTTCGGAAACAGGGGTCATCGGCGCATGATCCGCGAAAAAGAGAGCAGGCTCCGCCGTGGCGGTGCGTACGAAACGACCTTGATCCCGAGGATCAGGTGGGAACGCTTGCAAGGCGTCGGGCTTACCGCTCGCGGCGGGCCTGCACACCAGCCCTGATTCGCGTCCCCGGGGTCGTTCATTAGGGTCAAGGCAAATGTAAGCGTACGCTGTCGCACACGGCAGAGTCTGCCGCTGCCATGGTAGCGCATCGGCCGGCGCGGAAGGTGCGCGCGCCGCGCCGGGTTCACCCCGCATGGCGTCGCCGTGGGCCATAATGGGATGTTGCCATCGCGTGCTTTCACCCATGATGCCCGCCGCTTCCGCCCTGCAGGATCTCGCCCATCCCGACAACATCTGCTATGGCTGCGGTCGCGCGCATCCGAGCGGGCTGCGCATCAAGAGCCGCTGGGATCCCGACGGGGTGCACGTCATCGCCCACCACCTGCCGCGCCCCGAATTCGCCGGCTGGACCAATCGGGTCTACGGCGGCCTGCTGGCGATGCTGGTGGACTGCCACTGCAACTGGACCGCGATGGCCCACCACTACCGCGCGGAAGGGCGTGAACCGGGCAGCCTGCCGCCGATCCACTGCGTCACCGCGCACCTGGGCCTGGACTACCTCAAGCCCACGCCGATGGGCCAGGAACTGATGCTGCGCGCGCGGGTGGAAGGGGAAACCGGGCGCAAGACGCGGGTACTGTGCGAGGTGATCGCGGCCGGCGAGGTCACGGCGCGTGGCGACAGCGTGTTCGTGCGGGTCGATCCGGCGCGGTTCATGGAGAACACCGCGTCGGGGGCGTAGCCCCGACCCACGAACCGCCTCGGTAGCCGGGCGAACCATCGTGCGCGGTGCGCCGCCACCGTAGGTCGGCCCTACGTGGCCGACGGGAAAATCTTCCTCAGCGGCGCGCGGCGGCCAGCAGGCGATCCATCTTGCGCGACAGGTCGTCCAGGGTCAGGGCGATCTCGCGCTGGTCGCGGTCATCCGTGCGCCGGGTTTGCGACAGCTCGTGCGCCAGGTTGAGCGCGGCCAACACCGCGATCCGGTCGATGCCCGCCATGCGGTTGGCGGCACGGATCTCGCGCATCCGGCCATCCAGAAGGCGTGCGGCCTCGATCAGGCCTTCGCGCTCGTGCGGCTCGCAGGCGACCATGTACTCACGATCGGCGATGCGCACGTTGACCGGCTCGCTCATGCGTTCTGCTCCAGCGACCTGAGCCGCAGGATCATCGCTTCCACGCGCGAACGCGCCTGCTCGTTCTTGGACAGGAGGGCCGCGCGTTCGCCCATGAGCTGCTCCTGGCTGGCGCGCAGGCTGCGGTTCTCGTCGAGCAGGCGCGCCAGCACTTCGCCCAGCGCGTCGAGCTGGGCGGTCAGGTGATCGAGCTTCTGGCGCGAATCGGGGGTGGCCATGGCGGCACGATAGGCGGCGATCCGCAAGCGGTCAACCGGCCGGGGTGGTCCACTGCGTGCGGGCGTGCTTCAACAGGAAATCCAGGCAGGCGTCGGCCTCCATCGGCCGCGCCAGCAGGAAACCCTGGATCTCGTCGCAGCCCTGGCTGCGCAGGTAGCGCAGCTGTTCCGCGGTTTCCACGCCTTCCGCGATCACCGTCAGGCCGAGCGAGTGGGCCATGGTGATGATGGTGGAGGTGATGGCGGCATCATCCGGGTCGCGGGTCAGGTCGCCGACGAACTCCTTGTCGATCTTGAGGGTGTCGATCGGCAGGCGCTTGAGGTAGATCAGCGAGGAATAGCCGGTGCCGAAGTCGTCGATCGCGATGCTGACGCCGATGCGCTTGAGGTCGCGCAGGATCGTGATGGTCTGCTCGGCGTTCGCCATGACCACGCTTTCGGTCAGCTCCAGCTCCAGGCGGGTGGCGGGCAGGCCGCTCACTTCCAGCGCCTTCGCCACGCTCGCGGCGAGGTTGCCGCGCAGCAGCTGCAGCACCGAGACGTTGACGGCCACGCTGAGGTCGAGCACGCCCAGGTCGCGCCATTCGCACAGGCGATGGCAGGCTTCCGCCAGCACCCATTCGCCGATCGGCAGGATCAGCCCGGCCTCCTCGGCCAGCGGGATGAAGGTGGCCGGCGGAATCATGCCGAACTCTTCGCTGTCCCAGCGCAGCAGCGCTTCAACCCCGCTGATGCGCCCGTCGAACAGCGACTGGCGCGGCTGGAACTCCAGATACAGCTCCTCGCGGTCCAGCGCCCGGCGCAGCGCGGCGGTCAGGGTGGCACGACGCCGCACCTCGGCGTCCATGGCCTCGTCGTAGAACTGGAAGTTGTTGCGCCCGCGCTCCTTGGCGCGATACATCGCGGCGTCGGCGAACTTCAGCAGATCGGTCGGCACCTGGCCATGATCGGGAAACATGGAAATCCCGATCGACGGCGTGATCACGATGTCGCCGTGGCCTTCGGTCAGGATCGGTTCGCCGAACGCCGCCAGCACCGCCTCGGCCATGCCCTTCACCGCATCGCGGTCGTTGGCGTCCTCCATCACGATGGTGAACTCGTCGCCACCCAGGCGCGCCACGGTGTCCGAGCTGCCCACCACGCCCAGGAGGCGCGCTGCGGATGCCTTGAGGATGCGGTCGCCGGCGGCATGGCCGAGCGAGTCATTGATGACCTTGAAGTGGTCCAGATCCAGGAACAGCACCGCGACGCCGTATCCGTGGCGGCGCGCCCGCACCACGGCGCGTGACAGGCGCTCGGTCAGGAGGCTGCGGTTGGGCAGGCCGGTCAGGGTGTCGTAGTTGGCCAGGTAGCGCAGCTCCTGTTCGGCGCGCTTCTTGTCGGTGATGTCGTTGACCACCCACACGAAGTGGCTGCGAACGCCCAGCTCGTCGCGAACTTCGGTCTGCTCGATCCAGCCCAGGAACTGCTCGCCATCGGCGCGCCGCAGCCACATCTCGCCGCGGAAGTGGCCCTTGGCGACCAGTCCTTCGCGCGCCAGGCGATAGAACTCGGGGGAGTGCTGGCCGCTCTCCAGCAGGCTGTCGGGCATCCCGACGACGTCCTGCTCGGGGTAGCCGGTGATGCGCGAAAACGCCGGATTCACCGAGACGAAGCGGAAGTTGAGGTCAACCACCGCCACCGCCTCGTTCATGCTGCGCAGCACTTCGGACGCGGTCCGCCGCTCGCGCTCGGCCTGCCGGATGGCGGTCACGTCGTGCGCGGTGCCGGCCACGCGCAGCGGGTTGGATTCGCTATCGCGCTCGACCACCTTGCCGCGCGAACGCACCCAGATCCATTCGTTGTAGGCGTTGCGGATGCGGTGCTCGGATTCGAATGACGCGGTCTTGCCGGCGAGGTGGTCGTACATCAGCTTGTGCACCCGCGGCAGGTCGTCCGGGTGGATGGCCTCGCTGCGCCACTCTTCGGTCGTCAGCAGCTCTTCTTCCGGCGTGTGCAGCAGCTGGTCGGAACCGATGCGGTGCAGCCGGTTGCTGCGCAGGTCCCAGTCCCAGAACGAGTCGCCCGCGCCCCAGAGCGACAGCTTCAGCCGATCCTCGCGCTCGCGGATCTGCGCCAGCAGGTCGGCGCGGACCGCGGCGCGCTGGCGCTGGTGCCGCCACAGGACGAGCACCAGACCCAGCCCCAGCAGCCAGTAGACACCGTGGGCCGCGGATGATCGCCACCACGGCGGCACCACGGTGACCGGCACATTCAGCTCGCCCGAGCTCCAGATGCCATCGTGGTTGGTGGCGCGAACGCGAAAGGCGTAGCGGCCTGCCGGCAGGTTGGTGTAGACCGCCATGGGATTCGGCGCGGGCGGGCTGAAGTCCGCATCGAATCCGTCCAGCCGATAGGAATACAGGTTGATCTCCGGCGAGGTGTAGTCCAGCGCCGCGAAGCCCAGGCTCAGCACCTGGTCCTGCTGGGAAAACACCACCGGCGCGGAGCGGTTGAACGGCCCTATCAGGGCGTGGCGACCGCTGCCATGCCAGCTCAGCACCACGGGGGCGTCGAAGCGGCTGCGCTGCACCCGCGCCGGATCGATCAGGTTGAAGCCGCGGATTCCGCCGAAGGCGATCTGCCCGTCGCGCAGCGTCGCCACCGCGCCACCGTTGAACTCCAGATCCTGAAGCCCTGCGCTCAGCCCGAATCGCACCGCATTCCCATCGCCCCGGTCCAGCCGCACCAGGCCGTCATTGCCGCTCAGCCAGAGACGGCCCCGGGAGTCCTCGGCGATCGCATAGACGACCGACGGCATGCCCGTCGCCAAGATCGGCCAATTGCGAAACGTCATCATGCCATCCGGCCCCTCGACCACCTGATCCAGCCCGCGATGGCTGCCGATCCAGAGCGTGCCGTCGCGGGTCTCGTAGATGGCGCGCACGATGCTGCCCGAAAGCGAGTCGGGGCGCGCCGGATCGTGCGTGAAACTGCGGAAGTTCCCGCTCGACGGATCGCGCACGCTCAGGCCGGCCATTCCGCCCACCCACAGCCGCCCCCGCGAATCCTCGTGGATGGCCATGATCCGCCCCTGCTGCTGGGTCCCTTCGACGCCCGGACGCGGCTCGAACAGGGTCCGATCGCCGCTATGGGGTTCGTAGCGCATCAGCCCGCGGTTGCCATAGCCGATCCACAGCGCACCGTCGCGGCCGCGCTCGATCGCCCGCATCGGCAGCGGGCCGCCGCCCTCCTCGAGCATCACCGCAGTCGCCCGGCGGGTGCCCGGATCGAACTGGAAAAGCCCCATGCTGCTGGCGATCCAGTAGGCACCATCGTTGCCGGGCGCAAGCCCGGCGACGGTCGGCGCGACCAGCGCGCGGCCCGAACCGCTCGCCAGTGCGAAGGCGGCGTCGAAAGACTCGAACTCGTCGCGCAGCGGGTCGTAGCGGCGCAGACCGCCCTGGGTGCCCAGCCACAGGCTGCCGTCGTCGCCTTCGACCAGGCTGCGCACCACGTTGCCGGTGAGCGGATCGCGCGCCGGGTCGAGATCGAACACGGCCCGGAACGGGGTGCCGGCCGCCGGCGTGGTCACCACGCCGCGCACGTGGCTGCCCGCCCACAGCAGATCGGAGCGATCGATCATCAGCCGCGGCAGCCCGGCTTCGGCCAGCATGCCGTCAACCCAGGGATTGATCGGAATCGATACCGCGTCGCGCGTGGCCGGATCCATGTACCAGAGGTTTCCACGGGCCACCGACAGCCAGAGCGTGCCGTCGCCGGACTGCGCCAGCGCGATCACCTCGCAGCAGGCACCGTCCGACGCCCGCGGCGCGCTGGGCCAGACGACTTCGGCCGCGTCGGAGCCGACCGGCTTGCGGCGCAGTCCGGAGGGCGTCCCGATCCAGAGGGTTCCGGACGCATCCACCAGCAGCGCGCGCGCGCCTTCCACGGAGAACCGCTCGGCCCGGCCCTGGCCGGCCTCGATCCGATAGATCCCGTGGCCGGCGGCGACCCAGACATCGCCTTGGCCATCGAGCGCGAGGGCATTGACGGTGCGGGTAATGCCGGTGCTGCCACCGCCGGTCAGGATCTGCTCGAAGGCGAGCACCTGGCGATACTGGCCGGACTGTTCATCGACCAGTCCGATCCCGCCCGGACGCGCGACCCAGAGCCCGACGCCGGCCTGATACAGGAGCGCGTCGATCTGGGCCGCCGCCATCGCACCCTGGCTGGGTGCGAGCGGCACCGGCGTGACGCTGCGACGCGCGGGATCGATCACGAAAAGCCCGTCGCGCAAGGTGCCCACGTAGAGCGCACCGCGCGCGTCCTCCGCCAGCGCCTGGGCAAAGCTCGGCAACGCGCTGTCGATGCCCGTCAGGATGTCGAGGGTGACGAAGGTGTAACCGTCGAAGCGATGCAGCGCGCCCTGGGTGGCCACCCACACGAAGCCTTCACGATCCTGGAGAAATGCCGTGACCGTGCTCTGCAGCAACCCCTGGCGACTGTCGAGCGTGCGGAAGTAGTAGTCACGCACCACGGCCAGTCCAACCGCGGGCGCAAGCGCCACTCCCAGCGCCAGCAGCACCACGGCTCGGCGGAAGAGCCGCGCGACCATGTCAGGTTTCCCCTCGAACATGCCGTATCGACCACGCGCAAATCGAGGTTCAGTGTAGGGTGCGCCTGTCGCGCCAGCAACAGATTGCCGCCGCTGCGGAAATGTGCCGGAGGGCGCGTGCTCCAGCGGCCATCGGTCGAACGCGCTGGCATACTGTCGCCCCCTTTTTCCGGCCACCGCCCGTGATCGACGCCGCCACCTTCCAGTCCTTCGCCGCCGCCGGCCATACCCGCATCCCGGTGGTGCGGGAAGTGCTGTCGGATCTGGACACGCCGCTGTCGGTCTACCTCAAGCTGGCCGACGGCCCGCACACCTACCTGTTCGAGTCGGTCGAGGGCGGCGAGCGTTTCGGGCGCTATTCGATCATCGGCCTGCCGGCGCGGCGAGTGTATGCGGTGCGCGGCCAGATGCTGGAAACGATCGAACACGGCGAAGTGGTGGCACGGCGCGAAGTCGCCGATCCGCTGGCCGAGGTCGAAGCGCTGCGCCTGGCCCATTCGGTGCCCAGGATCGACGGCCTGCCCGGCTTCACCGGCGGCCTGGTCGGCTGGTTCGGCTTCGAGTGCGTGGAGTACGTGGAGCCGCGCCTGGGCCGGGGTCACGCGCCCGACGAACTGGGTACGCCCGATATCTTCCTGATGCTGTCCGAGGAGCTGGCGGTATTCGACAGCCTCAAGGGACGCCTCTACCTCATCGTGCACGCCGACCCGGCCGAGCCGCAGGCCTGGGCGCGCGCCAACCGGCGCCTGGAGTCGCTCGAACACCGCCTGCGCCACGGCGGCGCGCCCTATCCGGAGACCCTGCACGGCAAGGTGCTGGACGAGGCCGATTTCGTCAGCGGCTTCACCCGCGAGGGTTTCCTCGACGCGGTGCAGCGCTGCCAGGACTACATCCGTGCCGGCGACGCCTTCCAGGTGGTGCTGAGCCAGCGCCTGAGCATCCCGTTCCATGCGCGCCCGGTGGATGTCTACCGCGCGCTGCGGGCGATGAATCCTTCGCCCTACATGTACTTCCTCGACACCGGCACCACCCAGGTGGTGGGCTCTTCGCCCGAGATTCTGGTACGTCTGCAGCACGGCGAAGTCACGGTGCGGCCGATCGCCGGCACCCGCCCGCGCGGGCGCACGCCCGAGGAAGACCTGGCGCTGGAACGCGAGCTCCTGGCCGATCCCAAGGAGCGCGCCGAGCACCTGATGCTGATCGATCTGGGACGCAGCGACGTCGGACGGGTTTCCGCACCCGGCACGGTCGAGGTCGGCGAACGCTTCCTGATCGAGCGCTACAGCCACGTCATGCACATCGTCAGCGAAGTCACCGGAACGCTGCGCGAGGGGCTTTCCTACATGGACGTGCTGCGCGCCACCTTCCCGGCGGGCACGGTGTCCGGCGCGCCCAAGATCCGCGCGCTGGAAATCATCCGCGCGCTGGAGCCGGTCAAGCGCAACATCTATTCGGGCGCGGTCGGCTACCTCGGCTGGCACGGCGACGCCGACACCGCCATCGCGATCCGCACCGCCGTCATCCAGGACGGACGCCTGCATATCCAGGCCGGTGCCGGCATCGTCTACGACTCCGATCCGGAAAGAGAGTGGGACGAAACCATGAACAAGGGCCGCGCCCTGTTCCGCGCCGTGGCGCAGGCGGCCCAGGGGCTTTGATCGCGGCTTTGCGATAGAATCCGCGCCGCTTCAGGTGCTCGGGAAGCCGGTGCGAATCCGGCGCTGCCCCCGCAACGGTAAGCAGGCGTCATTTGCCCACGTCCTTTCGGGGGACAGTCACTGGCCGCAGGGCCGGGAAGGCGGGCGAAGCGGGAGCGATCCCGGCCTGCCAGCCCGGAGACCGGCCTGCAGCGCCGGCGCTGCGCGTCGGCTCCGTTGCGTCGCGGTGGGCGATGCGGACGTGCGCATCGAGCTCCCGTTTCCGGGTTTCGGCGCGGCGTCTGCCAACCACGGCACGCGCCCGCTTTCCTTCCCCGGAGCATGATTCGATGTCCTTTTTTCGTCCCGCCCTTCTTGCCGCGGCGCTCGCGCCCGCGCTCCTCCTGCCTGCCCAGGCCCAGTCCCTGCCGAGGACCGACCCGGTGCTGGTCACCGCCACGCGCCTGGCGCAGCCGCAGTCCGCCTCGCTCGCCGCGGTCAGCGTGATCGACCGCGACGCGATCGACGCCAGCGCCAGCGTCGACGTGCTCGACCTCCTGCGCCGCGTGCCGGGCCTGGACGTGGTGCGCGGCGGCGGGCTCGGTCAACAGACCAGCCTGTTCATCCGCGGCGGCAACTCCAACCACGCCCTGGTCCTGATCGACGGGGTGCGCGTGTCGGCGCTGGGCACCGGGATCTATCCCTGGGAGCAGCTGCCGCTGTCGGCGATCGAGCGCATCGAGATCGTGCGCGGGCCGCGCGCGGCGCTGTGGGGTGCCGATGCGCTCAGCGGCGTGATCCAGATTTTCACCCGCCGCGATGCGGCAAGCCGCGCCGCACTGCGGGCCGGCAACCACGACACCTGGGGCATCGAGGCGGGTGCGGGCGCGCGCTCGGCGCGCGGCGGCTTCGGCCTCAGCGCCGGCTGGCTCGACACCCGCGGCACCGACGCCACCACGCCCTCGAACTGGAGCCATGACCCGGACCGCGACGGTGCGCTCTACCGCACGCTTGCGGCGCACGGCGACCTGGCGCTGGGCAGCCAGCAGGTCGAAGCCAGCCTGCTGCACGGCGACAACGACATCGAGTTCGACCAGGGCCGATCCAACACCCGCCAGGACGTGTTCGGGCTGGCGCTGGGCGGCGGGCTTGGCGCGGACTGGAGCCATCGCTTCAGCCTCAGCGGCAGCCGCGACCGGCTCGACACCCCGGACGCCGTCACGCGCTACCTCTCGCGCCGGCGCCAGGCCGACTGGCAGCACAGCCTCACGACCGGCACGCAGGGTGCCCTGACCCTCGGGCTGTCCTGGCTGAGCGAGCGCGGCCGGCAGATGGACACCGCCGCCGGCAGCGACGTGTACGGGCAATCGCGCCACACCCGCGCCGCCTTCGCCGCCTGGCAGGGCCGCATCGATGCGCATGCGTTCGAGTTTTCAGGTCGCTACGACGACAACAGCGTCTACGGCAGCGAGTCGAGCTTCGCCGGGGCCTGGGGCTGGGAGCTGACCGGCGCGCTGCGGCTGTCGGCAAGCTGGGGCCAGGGCTTCCGCGCACCGACCATGAACGAGCTGTACTCGCCCGGCTGGGGCGGCTGGTACGCCGGCAATCCCGCGCTGGCTCCGGAGCGTTCGGAAAGCACCGAGCTGGCGCTGCGCCTGACCTCGGGCGCGGCGAGCGAAGTGTCTCTGCGCGCCTTCCGCAACGCCCTCGACCAGCTGATCGACTTCAGCGGCGCGCAGGCCCAGGCGATCAACGTGGCGCGCGCGCGCACCGACGGTGCCGAACTCGAGTGGCGCTGGCAGCCCGTGGGCTGGAACGTCGAGGCCAGCGCCACCTGGCAGGATCCGCAGAACCGCGATACCGGCGAGGCGCTGCTGCGGCGCCCGGCGCGCAAGGCCAGCGCGCTCGTGGAGCGGGTGTTCGACGGCGGCCAACGCCTGGGCGTGGAAGCCCACGCGGCCTCCGAGCGGCCCGACTTCGGCACCCGCCTGGCCGGTTACGGCGTGCTGTCGGCGCGCGCCAGCCTGCCGCTGTCGGCCGGCCTGTGGCTGGATGCGCGCATCGACAACCTGCTCGATCGCGACTATGTCCTGGTGGACGGCTACCGCACGCCCGGCCCCACCGCGCTGTTGAGCCTGCGCTGGCAGGCGCGCTGACAATCAACCCGCCGGGTTGAGCGAATGACGCGGCCAGGGAAGGCCGCCGCCCCGCCGACCCGCCCACGGTCGGATTCGCGCAGGTTTCTCGATTCACCCCGCTGCGGCACGCGGAGATTTTCTCCCGCCGTTTGCGCGGGGCTTGATCTGTGACGCGCATCATAGAATGATTCGCTCAACGCACAGGGGGGCGGACCGGCATGCACACATCGGGCACAGAGGCACGCCGAAGCGCGTCTGCCGAAGGAAACAGGATCGCCGCGCGCGGCTTTCCGCCGCGGCGCCGGGCCGTGCTTGAAGGCATTTTCGGATTTTTCCGGGACGAGTTTTCCCGCGCGCTGGAATCGATGCTCAACGAGCTCGAGCAGCAGTTGTTCCGCAGTGCCGAGCACGCCCGCAGCAACGAGGTGCAGCGCGCCCTGCTGGAATCACGCAAACGCATCAGCGCCAATCGCACCCACCTTGCTCCGGCCATGCTCGAACGGATCGAGGAGGCCTTGGCAAGCCTGCCCGAACCGGTGAAGGCCGACGTGCCGGAGGCCGCGCCGCCGCCGTTCTCGGCGCTGGCCCTGGTCGATACGGGGGCGATGGATGAAACCGTGGCGCTGCGTGAAATCGCCACGCGGGCGGAAATCCGCAACAGCCTGCCGCTGTTTCTTCTGGGCCAGCGCCTGGGCGTGGTGGCCGGTCGTCCCGCGTTCGACGCCGAGCGCCTGCCCATCGGTCCGCGCCAGCTGTGCCGGATGCTGGGTGAGTCCATCGCCGTGTTCGATCTGGACGCCAGCCAGCGCGGCGTCGTGTTCGGCCAGTTCGATCGCAGCGTGATGCAGTTTTTCGGCGAGTTTCTCGAAACCCTGAACAACTACCTCATCCAGCAGAAGATCCTGCCGCACCTGACCTACGTGGCACCGCGCAACAGGAACCCGCAGCGCGGCCGCGATGCGCCGACGGCGTCGCCCGGGCCCAGGCCCGGGATGGATCCGGCCGCGGCAGGGCCCGCTGGCGGCAGAGCCGCGGCGCAGGCATCCGCCGGCCCCGGGATGTTCGCGCAGGTCGGCAGCGCGCCGTCCGCGCACGCGCCGGGTGCCGGTGCGGATGCGGCCACGGGCAGCGGCCTGTTTGCGCCGCAGCGCGGCAGCGCGCCGCGACCCGGCACCGCGCCAGCCGCGTCCCGGGAGCCGGCCGCGCCGGAAAGCGGCGCGGAGGACGTCGTGCTGTTCGACACCCTGCGGCGGCTGCTTGCCGGCCGGCGCAGCCTGCTCGATCGGCTCCAGACCAACACGATCAGCGGCCCGGTCGCCAATCCGGCCCAGATCCAGGACAGCCTCGGCGCGCTGCAGGCCCGTCTCAACGCGCAGTGGGCCAAGGGCGTGTCCGTGCCGCTCGGCGATCTGCGCCGCGAGCTCACCGCGCACCTGGCCGCACACGCCGTCGATGGTCGCATCCCGCAGCTGTCCGGGGCGCAGGGCGACACCGTCGATCTGGTCGGCATGCTGTTCGAGCAGATTGCGCAGGAGGTGCAGCCGCAGACGCCGGGCGGACAGCTCCTGGGGCAGCTCCAGCTTCCGCTGCTGCGCGTGGCGCTGCAGGACCCGGGATTCTTTTCCGATCGCACCCATCCCGCGCGCCAGCTTCTGACCACCATCACCGAGACCAGCGCGTACTGGAGCAGCGAAGACGAGGTCGACCGCGACCTGATCCGGAAAATGGGCACGGTGGTCCGCCAGGTCTGCGAAAGCCCGGAGGCCGACACCGCGCGGCTTCGCGAGATGGTCGATGACCTCGGCAGCCATCTGAGCACCCAGCAGCACCGCGCGGAAGTGGCGGAGCGTCGCCACGTCGAGGCGGCGCGCGGGCGCGAGAAGCTGGAGATCGCACGGCTCAAGGCCGAGGAGGCCATCAGCGGGCTGGTGGCGGGCAAGGTCGTCCCCAAGTTCCTCAAGACGCTGCTCGAACAGGTCTGGACCGACGTGCTGGCGCTCGCGCTGCTGCGCGGCGGCGACAACGCGCCCGCGTTCCGGCAGTACCTGGGCCTGGCTGAAACCCTGGTCGCGGCGGCGCTGCCGAACGAGAAGCGCGTCGCGCTCACGCCACCGGAGCTGGCGCAGATCCGGGGCGAGGTGGAGGCCGCGCTGGCCCAGGTCGGGCACTCCGGCGACGAGGCCAGGGCGTTCTCGTTGCGGCTGAGCTCGGTGGTCAGCGGCGCGGGCGACAGCCGCGACACCGAGACCACGGCCGAGCCGGCCTCGCGCACCGAGCTGACCCTCAGGCTGCGCACCCGCGCCCGGCTCGGCGAGGACGTGAAGAGCGGCGCCGCAACGGCCGAGCGCCAGGACACCAGGGCAGAAAAGACCGCGCCGCTCTCGCCCGAAGAGAAGGCCTGGCACGAGCGCCTGAAGCGCATCGCGTTCGGCACCTGGTTCGATTTCACCATCAGCCAGCAGGGCGTCAAGGCGCGCCGACGCCTGTCCTGGTACAGCACCATCACCGACCACTGCCTGTTCGTGAACCACCGCGGCCAGCGCGCCGGCGACTACAGCCTGTCGTGGCTGGCACGCGAGATCTGCCGCGGCAACGTCAGCGTGGTGGAACCGGAGTCCGGTTCGATCGTCGACCGCGCGTGGAAGGCCATCGTCACGGCGCTGCGCTCGTTCTCCGGCGGCGGGGCCGAACCCACGCCTGCCGCAAGTTGAGGAAGACCATGAGTCAGCAGGAATACCGCCGCGCCAAGCGCAAACAGGTGGCCGAGCGCATCGACGTCACCGATACCCTGACCGAATCCGTGGTCGGCCTGATCGGCAACATTTCCGAAAGCGGAATGATGCTTCTGGCCAATGCGGACACGATGGAGGACGCGCTGTTCCAGATGTCCTTCACCCTCGCCGACGCCGGCGGCAACCGTCGCGAAGTGAGCGTCGGCACCCACCAGCTCTGGTCCGAACCGGCGAACCAGCCCGGCCAGTTCTGGACCGGCTTCCGCTTCATCGACATCAGCCCCGAGGACCTCGCGGTACTGCGCATCTGGATCGACCTGCCGGGCAGCCAGTACGTCTAGCACACCCCGTCGGGGGCGTAGCCACGACCTGTGGACCGCCTCGAACCGTCGCGCGGTGCGCACCGCCGCAGGTCGGCCCTGCGTGGCCGACGTGCCCTGGCCGCGATCGGCCGATCGCCGCGCGATCCCGGCCCTTCGGCACAAGACATGCCGCAGCCACCCTGCCATCCTTCGGAGGTTCGGCGCACGCCGCCGCTTTTCGAGGACTCGCCGTGGAACTTGCGCCCCTCTACGCCTCTCACCTCGCCACCGTGCTGGCACGTGCCGAAACGGCGCTCGCTCGCGGCGGCTTCGACCACCTGCTGATCGCCTCGGGCGTGGCCAAGTACCAGTTCCTGGACGACCGGCCCTATCCGTTCGCGGCCAACCCGCACTTCGTCCACACCGCGCCGCTGCCCGGCCACAGCGACGGCTGGATCGCGATCACTCCGGGCAGGAAGCCGGTGCTGGTCTACCACCAGCCGGCCGACTACTGGCACCTGCCGCCGGCCGCGCCGGAAGGGTTCTGGGTCGAGCACTTCGACCTGCGCGTGATCCGCCGCCCCGAAGAAGCCGCCGCGCACCTTCCCGGGAATGGCCGCCTTGCGATCATCGGGGAGGCCGACGCGGCACTGGAAGGCCTGGTTCCGAACAATCCCGCCGCGGTGCTCGACTACCTGCACTACCAGCGCGCCTTCAAGACACCCTATGAACTGGCCTGCATGCGCCTGGCCTCGGTTCCCGCCGTGCGCGGGCACGCTGCGGCGGAGGCGGCGTTCCGCGCCGGGCTGTCCGAGTTCGAGATCCACCGTGCCTACCTGGGTGCCTCGGGGCAGAACGACCTGAGCCTGCCCTACGGCAACATCGTCGCGCTCAACCGGCACGCCGCGGTGCTGCATTACCAGTATCAGGACATCGCGCCACCGTCGCGCTCGCGCGCCTTCCTGATCGACGCCGGTGCCACCCACCTGGGCTACGCCAGCGACATCACCCGCAGCTACGGCGACGGCGACGCGCGCTACGGCGCGCTGATCGCCGGGGTCGAACGCGCCCAGCTTGCGCTGGTGGACCAGGTGCGCGCCGGGCGCGACTACCGCGACATCCACCTCGATGCGCACCGCCTCCTCGGCGGCGTGCTGCACGATCTGGGCGTGGTGAAGATGAGCCCCGAATCCCAGCTCGAAACCGGCGTCAGCGCGGCCTTCTTTCCGCACGGCATCGGCCACTTGATCGGCCTGCAGGTGCACGACGTGGCCGGCTTCGCCGCCTCCGATGCCGGCGGCACGATCGACAAGCCCGCCGGCCATCCCTTCCTGCGCCTCACCCGCAGCCTCGCGCCGGGCATGGTGGTGACGATCGAGCCGGGCCTCTACTTCATCGACATGCTGCTCGCTCCGCTGCGCCAGGGCCGGCACGCGAGCGCGATCGACTGGAGCCTGGTCGAACACCTGGCGCAGTTCGGCGGCGTGCGCATCGAGGATGACGTGGTCTGCACCGAGGGCGATCCGGAAAACCTGACCCGCGACGCCTTCGCCGCGCTCTGACGCGCCACCGGCCGCGATCCGCGATAATGGGCGACGCACCGCCGACGCAACGCAGGAAATCGCCATGCAAACCCGCCCGCTGGGCCGCACTGGATTCGACATCGCCCCGCTGGTGCTGGGCGGCAACGTGTTCGGCTGGACCTGCGATGCGGCGCAGTCCTTCCGCGTGCTGGATGCCTTCGTCGCGCACGGCTTCAACCTGATCGACACCGCCGACGTCTATTCGCGCTGGGCACCGGGAAATCGCGGCGGCGAATCGGAGACGATCATCGGCGAGTGGATCCGCCGGCGCGGTCGCCACGACGACTTGCTGATCGCCACCAAGGTCGGTTCGGACATGGGCCTGGGGCAGGTGTGCCTGCGGCGTGATTACATCCTCGCCGCCGTGGAGGACTCCCTGCGCCGCCTGCGGATCGACTGCATCGACCTCTACCAGTCGCACTGGGTCGACAAGGACACCCCGGCCGATGAAACGCTGTCCGCCTTCCAGACCCTGATCGAACAGGGCAAGGTGCGCGCCATCGGCGCGTCCAACCACCGCGCCTCGCGCCTGCTCGATGCGCTGGAAGTGGCTCAGCTGCACGGCCTTCCCGCCTACCAGACCCTGCAGCCGCCCTACAACCTGATGCAGCGCGGGGAGTTCGAGGGCGAGCTGCAGGCTCTGTGCCGGAAGGAAGGCATGGGCGTCATCAGCTACTACGGCCTGGCGTCGGGTTTTCTCACCGGCAAGTACCGCAGCGCGCGTGACGCCGCCGGCCGCGCGCGCGGCGACGCGGTGCAGCAGTACCTGGCCGCGCCGCAGGCCGATGCCGTGCTGGCCACGCTGGACCGGCTGGCGGACAAGCACGCCGCCACGCCCGCGCAGGTCGCGCTGGCCTGGATCATGGCCCAGCCCGGCATCACCGCGCCCATCGCCAGCGCCACGTCGCCCGCGCAGCTCGAAGAGCTTGCCGGTGCCGCGACGCTGGCGCTGGATGCCGACGACCTGGCCGCACTCGATGCCGCCAGCACGCCACCTTCCGCACCTTCCGATTCCGGAGCCTGACATGCTCGAACCCGTCATCGCGCCTTCCATCCTCTCCGCCAACTTCGCGCGCCTGGGCGCGGAGGTCGACGCCGCGCTCGCCGCCGGTGCCGGCTGGGTCCACTTCGACGTGATGGACAACCACTACGTCCCCAACCTCACCATCGGCCCGATGGTGTGCGAGGCGCTGCGCCGGCACGGCGTCACCGCGCCCATCGACGTGCACCTGATGGTGCAGCCGGTCGACGCCCTGGTGCCGCAGTTCGCCAAGGCCGGTGCCACCTCGATCAGCTTCCATCCCGAAGCCAGCGCGCACGTGCACCGCACCATCCAGTCGATCCGCACCAACGGCTGCAGTCCAGGGCTGGTGCTCAATCCCGCCACCCCGCTGGACGTGCTCGACTGGGTGCTCGAGGACATCGACCTGATCCTGGTGATGTCGGTCAACCCCGGCTTCGGCGGCCAGAGCTTCATTCCCGCGATGCTGGAGAAAGTGCGCCGCATCCGCGCCCTGATCGACCGCAGCGGGCGGCCGATCCGCCTCCAGGTCGATGGCGGCGTCAAGGCCGACAACATCCACGACATCGCCCTGGCCGGTGCCGACACCTTCGTTTCCGGTTCGGCCATTTTCGGCGCACCCGACTATGCGCAGGTGATCGGCGAAATGCAGCGCGAGATCCAGCGTGCCCGCGACCGCGCCACCGGCTACTTCACCTGATCGCGCGACAGGGCGGGAACCCATGACCGACACGACGTTCGCCACCGCCGACCTGTGCGATGCGCACGAGGACAGCGTGCGGGTGCTGGCGCTGCCCTGGCTCGATCTGGGCGGGCGCATCGCGTTCCACGGCCAGGTCTCCACGATCAAGGCCTGCGAGGACAACTCGCGGGTGCGCGAAGCGGTGGCCGAACCCGGCAAGGGCCGCGTGCTCGTCGTCGACGGCGGCGGCTCGATGGCGCGCGCGATGCTGGGCGACCTGCTTGCGGCCAAGGCCGTGGAGAACGGCTGGAAAGGCATCGTCATCGTCGGCGCGATCCGCGACAGCGCCGCCATCGCCACGATGGATCTGGGCGTCAAGGCGCTGGGCCGCTGCCCGCGCAAGACCGACAAGCACGGCGAGGGCCTGCGCGATGTTTCCCTGGAAATCGCCGGCGTGCGCGTGGAGCCGGGCTTCTGGCTGTACGCGGATGCGGATGGCGTGATCGTGAGCGGACGCGCGTTGACGGGCTGAGGATTCCGGGCGTGGAAGGCTTTGGCGCAACGCCACAGGCGCAGCAAGCTGCGCTCTACGGGGTCGGTCGGCGATGCGCGCTGGATTCGCTCGGTGGCAGATGTTTTTCCCACGCTGCCACCGCGCCGGGAACCAGGGCGAACAACGGATGGAGGTCGGGCGCGGTGACCGCGTTCCAGCGCGCCAGCAGGTCCGGGTTTCGCAGCTGCAGCTTGGCGCACAGGTGCCGCCATTCGTAATCGCGCTGGCCGACGGTGACGCTGATCGGCGCGCTGCGGGCCGCAGCGTCGAATTTCGCCGGGTCGAAGCGATAGCCCCGCGCCCGGGCTTCGTCGTGGACCGCCTGCAGGTATACATCGACGGCGGCGATCGGATCGGCCTGTGCCTGGAAGCGCTGGAGCTGCGGATGCTGCCGATAGCCGCGGGTTTGCCCGCACAGCACCTTGCGGGCGAGCAGGGTTTCGCGCCACAGCGCGACCAGGCCGACGGGATCGAGGTAGCGAGGGTGCAGGGACCAGACGCGCATGACGTGCCTCCGTGCCGGCGGGTCGGCAGTGTCGCAGAAACGACGGCGCGCATGGAACCGGATCGGCGGCGCGCTAGAATCGCGCCCATGATCGCGCTTCTTATCGCCGCCGCCGCGGCCGCCGCACCTGCCCCCGACGCCGCACCCGCGCCACCGGCCAAGATCGGCCTGTGCGTGGCCTGCCACGGTACGGACGGCCGCAGCCGGATGCCGGCGGCACCGCACATCGGCGGACAGAACGAGGCGTATCTGGTCTGGGCGTTGAACCAGTACCGCGAAGGTCGGCGCGAGGGCGACGTGATGGGCAGCGTGATCGGCGTGCTCAGCCGGCGCGACATCGAGGCGCTGGCCGACTGGTATGCGCGCCAGACCTGGCCGGCGCTCGACGCGGCACCGGCGGAAGATGCGCCGTGAGCGGTTCGGGCGCGCGCTACTACGGCAAGGTGCTCGGCGGACTGCTCGGCTTCGCGCTGATGCGCCATCCGTTCGGGCTGCTGATCGGTGCCCTCGTCGGCCACGCCTTCGACGCCGGCTGGCTGCGCCGCGCGCCGCGCGATCGCGCACTGGAAGCGGCCTACGCCACGCTCGAATCCTCGCCTGAAGACAACACCGAAGTGCTCGATGCCGCCTACCGCCGGCTGATGTCGAAATACCACCCCGACCGCGTGGTCGATGCCACCGCCGAAATCCGCGCCCTGGCCGAAGAGCGCGCCCGCGCCATCAACGCGGCCTACGACACGATCATGCGGGCGCGGCGCGCGGCGCGCTGAGGCGGATGCCCGCAAACCGACGACAAGCACGCCAACCCGAACAGGGCGGAACCCGCGCAGCGGTTTCCGCAGGAAAGCGTGCGGCAAGAGCGCGGCGGAATCGCCTGCGGCGGTTCTGCCCTGCTTTTCCCTGTCCTACCTTTCCCCGTCCGCCGCCTTCGCGCCGATGCTGCGTTCGAACAGCGCGAAGATGCGGCGGTATTCGTCCAGCCAGGCGTCGGGTTCCACGAAGCCGTGGCGCTCCAGCGGGTAGCTGGCCAGCTCCCAGCGTTCCTTCTTCAGCTCGATCAGCCGCTGCGCCAGGCGCACCGAGTCCTGGTAGAACACGTTGTCGTCCATCATCCCGTGCGCGATCAGCAGGTCGCCCTTGAGCCCTTCGGCGAAGAAGATCGGCGAGCCGCTGCGGTAGCCCGCGGGGTCGATATCCGGCGTGTTGAGGATGTTGGCGGTGTAGCCGTGGTTGTACTGGGTCCAGTCGGTGACCGGGCGCAGCGCGGCACCGGCGTGGAATACTTCGGGTGCCTTGAACAGGGCGATCAGGCTCATGAAGCCGCCGTAGGAGCCGCCGTACACGCCCACCCGACCGGCATCGCCCTGATGCTCGGCCACCAGCCAGTTCACCCCGTCGATCAGATCCTCAAGCTCCGGCTCACCGAAGCGGCGGTAGATCGCGGTGCGCCAGTCACGCCCGTAGCCTTCCGAGGCGCGGTAGTCGATGTCGAGCACCAGATAGCCCTGCTGCACCAGCAGGCTGTGGAACATCTGCTCGCGGAAATAGTAGGGATAGCGCGCGTGGGTGTTCTGGGTGTAGCCCGCGCCATGCACGAACAGCACGATGGGATAGGTCTTGCCCGGCTCCAGCGTTTCGGGGCGGTAGAACTTGGACCACAGTGGTGCCTTCACCTGGGTCGAAGGAACCTGCTCGATGCGCGGCGCGATCCACGGATACGCGGCAAAATCCGGATTCACCGTTTGGGTCAGCGCGCGCGCCTGCCCGCCGGTCGCCGGCAGCACCGAGATCTGGGCCGGCACGTAAGTGCTGGAATGGCGCACCAGCAGCTGCTTGCCGTCAGGCGAAACGCTGAAATCCTCCACCCCGTCGAGCGCGGTCAGCTCGCGCACCGCGCTCTTGCCCAGCGCCTTGTCGCAGACCTCATAGTCGCCCGGCCAGGCGCGGTTGCACAGGAAGAAAAAGCGCGAGCCGTCGGGCGAGAGCTGCGGCGAGGACACCTCCCACGCGCCCTGCGTCAGCGCGCGCGCCCTGCCGCCCTTTTCACCCACGGTGTAGAGGTGCGAATACCCGCTTTCCTCGGACAGCAGCCACAGCGTGCGGTTGTCCGACAGCCAGCCGAAATCGTTGAAGTTCCAGTTGATCCAGGCCGCGTCGGTGAGCCGGTGCAGCGGCACCAGCGCGGTGCCCGTGGCAGCGGCCCGCGCGATCCAGCGGTCCTTGTTGTCGGTCGCACGAAGCTGCACCGCCGCGCGGCTGCCGTCGTCGCTGAAACGGATCGCATCGACGCGCACCGGGCGCTGGCCCTTGAGCGCGTCCTTGCCGGCGGCCTTGCGCAGATCGGCCAGCGGATCGACGTCGATGCCGGACAGCGCGTCGAACGTCAGCGTCTCGACCTTGCCCGTGGCCAGCTCCACCCGCTGCAGCGCATGCCCGGCCGGCGGATTGCGCCCGACGCGGGTGCGCACGTCTTCCACGTCCTCGTAGCCGGACTCGGTCACGTACACCGGCATCTTGCCGGCGCGGCCCTTGTCGCCGTTCCTGGGCTCGGTGACCACCAGCAGCCAGCGCCCGTCCGGGCTCAGCGCCGAGCGCGCGATCTTCACCTCGTCGCCCAGATACACCGGCACGCCGGCGCGGGTGGCATCCGCCTTGCGCAGCTCGGCATCACGCGCGCGCCGCGCCTCGGTGTCGGCGCGGCGCTTGGCCAGCGTCGCGATCAGTTCGAGCTGCAGCGCGCGCAGATCGTCGGCCTTCGGCTCGGCCGCCGGGTCCTTTTCCGCCTTCGGCTGGGCCACCGGATGCACCAGCCGCGAGGCCAGGTCCACCGCATACCAGTCATCGCCGGAACGAAACTGCGCCTGCCGCTGGTCGGCGGAAAACTGCGCCCCGGACGCATTCATGCCGCGGCTGAGCTGCACGAGCCGGCCATCGCGCAGTTCGCGCAGGAACAGATCCCCATCGCGCACGAACAGCGCACGCTCCCGACGCAGATCGAACACCGCATCGGCCGCATCCAGCCCCGCCCGCTCCGCGTCACCCGCTACCCGGCTCGCACCATCCTTCAGCGCCGTCACATGCAGATCGCGCAAGGGACTGCCGACGCGCTTTTGTTCGTGCAGCACGCTCGCCCCATCCAGACCCCACCACGCCCGCTCCACCGGCGCCCCGATCCAGTCCGGATCGGCCATGATCTTTTCCATCGTCAGCGGTTCGGCGGCGAGGGCGGAAGTCGCGGTGAAAAGCAACAGGGCAAGACGGGAAATGGCTATGCACACGGGAAACATCTCCGCGACGAAAAGGGATCAGGGATGTTGCGAGTCTAGGGCAATCCCGGCGACAGGGCATGGCCGAGTCGTCATTCTCCGAAGAGCGCCAAAGCTCGTTTGACGCACGCCGCACGCTCCGTAAATGATGGCCTCCCGCACCCCGCCCGCAATTCCTTGCTGAAGAGATCCCCAGCCGTGATATCCGCACCTTGGCTTGTCGCAGCGCTGTTGGCGCTTGCCTTCACGCAGCCGGGCTCCGCGCACGCGAAGGACTGCGCCACGCTGGACGATTGCCTCCAGGAGCTGCTCCAGACCGCGAAGGAGCCAAAGCTTCCTGGCGCACCCATGCGCCAGGAAACCCACACGCTTGCAGAGCGGATTGCCTCGTTTCCCGGAGCCGCAGAGGCACTCGTTCCCCTGCTGGCCGATCCGGATCCGGACATCGCCGAGCGGGCCGGCCTCGCGCTGAGCGCCATGCCCTCGATTCCTCCCGAATACTTTGACGCCATCCGCGCCGGCCTGGAACGCGGCCTGGGGTGGTTGCCCGCAGCGCTGGGGCGGATCGATTCCGAAAAGGCCGCGCGCGAAGCCGTGGATCGCTATCTGGCATCCCGCAGCGCGCCGCACAATCAAGAGGCCGCGGCAGTCGTGCGCAGCGGTGTGCGAGCCATTCCGCGCATCCTCGAACGCGCAGCGTGCTCGACCCCCTGCCCGCCTGAAACGCACTGGCTTCTGGGCACCGTGCTGGAACAGATTCAGCCTGGCCGCGAGCGCGCAGCCGAAGGCCTCATGGGTATTGCCGAAGATCCGGATGCACCACCGCAGACGCGCCGCGGCGTGCTGGGAATGATCGGTGCGCTGGGCCGTGACGGGCTTGCACTTGAACCGCGCCTGTTGGCGCTGAAGGCGCAGGCTCCGGAGCTGGGAGCGTGGATGGATGGAGCACTGGTGGAGATCGGATCGCGGCGCAGCGGTGAAATCCTTGCGCGCAGGCTGCGGCAAGAGCCTTCGGCGTGGATTCTGCGGGACATCGCGGAGACGGGCGAGGCGGCACGGGGCGCGGGTCCCGCGGTGGCTGAATTCCTTGCGGGCGACCCCCTGCTTCGCGCACCCGCCGCACTCACGCTGGGGTACATCGGATACGAACCCGCCGTGCCGGCGCTGGTTGCCGCACTCGATGATCCGGTCGATCCGCGCGCCACCTGGGCGGCGGCAAAGGCGCTCGGGCGCCTGCGGGCCGACGCCGCGCTGGGGGTACTCTCCGAGGCCGCTACGGCACACTGGTACCCGCCCACGCGCGAGGCGGCGCGCAGCGCCGTGCGGCAGATTCGCGGTGAAGAGGCGGAGGAGAACGACGAGCGGGGCTCCGGCTTCGCGATGCGATTCTTCGGGTACGAGCACCTTGATGAGGGGATCCCCGAGTGCGAGGCTCCGGCCGAACGCAGGCATCGCGAGTCTCGCGCGACGAAGCTCTACGCGCACCGCTCTCCCGAGCGAATGAAGCGCCTCGCCTACCCGAGCCAGATCGTTTCCTACGGCGCCGATGACGAGGAGGCGCAGCGCGCCGCCGGAGAAACGGTGATCCGTGTCCATTCGGGCAACCTGCGCGAGCATCGGGAGATTGTCGAGCAGACTCCCGGCGTCGCGCTTCGGGTCGGTGGCGGCTGGCTGGCGGGATCGGATCGCGGCGAGTGGGGCGGCGAGCTGATGTTCCTCCCCGATGCGGGCGCACCGCAGCACATCCTGGACGCGAACATCGAAGACATCTACCAGCTCGGTGACGCAATCGTGGTCACGACCGGGCTTGCGCACCTCTCCATGAATCAGGGCGTGCTGTACCGGGCGACTCGCGATGCGCAGGGAGCATGGCAGGCGGAGATCTGGCGCATTCTTCCGGGTGCGCCCGCCGCTTCCCATCTGGTCAAGCCGGACGAACTTCTCGTCCGGACCCGGCACACGGGAACCGTGGTGGTGGACGCCGAGGGCCGGATGCGGATGGCACGCTGCCGGAAGGCAGCGGCCACTCGGTGAGGCGACATGCCTCGCGCCGCGCCTACTCCGCCCTCAGCGCCGCAATCGGATCGAGCTGGGCGGCCTGCCGCGCGGGATAGACGCCGAAGGCGAGGCCGACCAGGGCGCACAGCGCGGTGGCGATGAAGATCGGCAGCGGTGCCCAGGCCACCTGCCAGCCGGCGAGGGTGGCGATGAGGTAGGCCACGATCGCGCCGAACACCACGCCGAGCAGGGCGCCGAGCACGCAGATGACGAAGGTTTCGCGCAGGAACTGGGCGATCACGTCGCGCTGGCGTGCGCCCAGGGCGCGCAGCAGACCGATCTCGCGGCGGCGCTCCAGCACGTTGGCCAGCATGATATTCATGATGCCGATGCCGCCTACCAGGAGGCTCACGCCGGCGATGGCGGCCATCACGATCTGGAAGATGCGCTGGGTTTCCTGGTGCTGCCGGTAGAGCTGGGCCGGCACCACCAGGCTGGTGTCGTCGACGCCGCCGTGGCGCTGGTCGAGCACGGCCGCGGCCACGCGCGCCGCGTCGGCGATGCGCGCGGGATCGTCGATGCGGATCCAGAACCGATCCACCTCGTCCTCCATCGGCTGGGTGCGCAGGCGCGCCCGCGCGGTCGACAGCGGCACGAAGGCGCGGTTGCTCTCCAGCCCGAGCTGCACGCCCTCGAACTTGTCGGCGGAAAGGTCGCGATCGGTGAGCACGCCGACGACCTCGAACCAGGCGTGGTTGAGCTTGACCGCCTGGCCCAGCGCGCTGCCGTCGGGAAACAGGTCGCGCGCGGCCTGGTGGCCGAGGACGACCACCGAGGCCAGGCGGGTTTCGTCGGCCTGGGTCAGGGCGCGTCCCTGCTCCGGCACCAGCGCCGCCAGTTCGAAGTAGTCGGGCGTCACGCCGCTGACCTGGGCATCGCCGGCACCGCTGGCGCTGAAGGCGGCGTGGGTCTTGATGCGCTTTTCGGCAGCGAACTGCTGCGCGCCGGGGAGCGATTCGAGCACCGCGCGCGCGTCGGCCACCGTGAGGCCCATGCTGCGGTTGCGGTTCTCGCGCAGGGAGTCCGCATCGAAGGTTCTCGCTTCGACGATCAGGTTGTTGAGCCCCAGGCCCTGCACCAGCTTGAGCGCCTCGCGCTTGGAGCCTTCGCCCACCGCCTGCATCGCCACGATGGCACCGATGCCGAAGATCAGACCGAGCAGGGTGAGGCCGGTGCGCAGCTTGCGGCGAGAGAGTTCCTCCAGCGCCTCGCGCCACAGGGCGAGGTTCGCGCGCCAGTTTTTCGAGGTGTTGGATGTCATGGCGCGGCCTCCGCGGTCGTTGCGCCGCCCGCATCCGCGCGCTCCATCGCATCGGGCAGGAGCAGCACCGCATCGCCCGCGGCCAGGCCGGAGACGATGCGGGTGCGCGCCGGGCCGCGCGCGCCGGTTTCCACGTCCCGCCGCTGCGCTTCACCGCGGCGCACCACGTAGACATAGCTCTGCCCGGCATCGGAGCGGAGCGCCACGTTGGGCACGCTCAGCGTCGGCTCGGTGCCGTCGTTGAGGTGCAGCACGGCGCGGAAGGCCTGGCCCGGCACCCAGCCCCAGCGCTGCGCGGCCTCGGCCGGCAGCGGGGCCTTGGCCTTGAGGTAGCGCACCGGGTTGTCGCGCCCGGCTGCCTGCGCGGCGTTGGCGACGAATTCCAGCGTGGTGGTCGTGATCTGCTCCGGATGGCCGAGCGGGTGGACGCTGACCGCCAGCCCCTTTTCCACATCGTGCGCATCCAGCTGCGGTATGGACACCTGCAGCTCCAGCGTGGAGGTGTCGGGCAGGCTGCCCAGTTCGTTCTGCGCCCAGAGCGTCGAGCCCACGGTCGGCTTGTCGCCGCTCCAGTCGGCCTCCAGCACCAGCACCCCGTCGTGCGGGGCGATCAGCTCCAGCGAGGAGAGATCCTCGCGCCGCAGGTTGGCGGTGTGCTGGTAGGTGGCGGCCTGCGCATCGACCACGGCCAGCTCGGCGCTGCCGCGGTCGCTGGCCTGATCCAGCCGCCAGCGCAGGGTGTCGTCCTTGGCATCGAGGAAGGCGCGATCCTGGATCGCATCGAGAATCTGGTTGCGCGCGAACATGGTGAGGTCGGCGTCGGCGTAGCGGCTGGCGATGGCGAGATCCGAATCCACCTGCGCCAGATCCACCTCCAGCCGCCCGACGGTGGAATCCAGGGTTTCCTGCTTGCCGGCGCGGGTCAGGGCGTTGCGCTGGATTTCCAGCAGCGCCTCGGTGAGCTGCAGCTCGCCCTGGGCGGCGGAAAAGCGCGCGATGACCTGGCCCTGTTTCACCGCGCTGCCGTCGGGTGCCAGTTCGGTGAGCTGCTGGCGGGTCCAGTTGCGGCCCGGCACCACCAGCGGGGTGGAGCGCACCGCGCGCACCTGGCCCTGAGTCTCGATGTCCAGCGCCAGCGGCGCGGCGACGAGCACTTCCACCGGTAGCTCCTGAAGCGGAGCCCGGGAGCAGCCGGCGGCAAGCAGCAGGCACGGTGCCAGCGCCAGGATTCGAATCATTCTCATGGGCGGCTGGCCTCCGTGCGGCCGGGCGAAAGTTCCACGCGCACCCCTTGTCCGGGCTTGAGCTTGGCGTCGCTGCGCTCCAGTTCCACGCGCAGGTCGACCACCGGCACCGGCTGCACCCGCGACTTGCTGCGCACCACGCGGCCGATGTCGGCGACGTGCCCATCGAGCACCACGCCGCTGCCTTCGGCCACCACCCGCGCGCGCATGCCCACGGCGACGCGCGCCAGGTCGCGCTCGTCCACCTGGGTGCGCACCGCGAGGGTGTCCATGTCGGGAATCTCGGCCACCGCCTGGCCGCGGAACACGCGCGAGCCGACCGCGAACTTCTCGCCATCCCAGCTGCTGCGGTGGCTCACCATGCCGGCGCGCCGGGCGGTGACGCGCAGCGCGGCCAGCGCGGTTTCCAGCCGGGTGATCTTGTGCTGCAGGACGGCGATTTCCGAGTCGATCAGGCGCAGCTCCTGACGCCGCTGCTCGGCGGCGAGACGCTCGCGCTCGGCCGCCAGCGCCATCAGCTCTTCGGCCTCGCTGCGTTCGATCACCAGCTTGCGGTAGTCGACCCGCCGCACCAGGGTTTCGGGCTGGGTCGCCTTGCGCTGGGCCTTGTCGAGGCTGGCGCGACGCTCCTCGGTGGTGAGGCGCTCGTTGCGCTCGCGCTCGGCCAGCTCCAGCACGAGCTGGCCGCGCTGGGACTCCTTTTCCGCCAGCGCGCTGCGCTGGGTGAGGAGCTGGTTCTGGGTATCGCCGCCGTCGAACACCACCACCATGTCGCCGGCCTGGAGCATCGAGCCGTCCGGAGCCATTTCGGTGATGTTGAGGTTCCAGAGGTTGTCGATGGAAGGCGGGACGATCTGCTCGGTGCTGCGCGCGAACACCTCGCCGTCCAGGCGCAGCGTCTGCGCCGGGGCCAGGGCGGGCAGCAGCAGCAGGAGAGGAACGAGGCGCTTCACGGCGCGACCTGTGCGGCAGCGGGGGAATCGGGCACTTCGGCATCCACGCGCACGCTCATGCCCGAGAGCAGGCGCGGCGAGAGGGCGGCATCGTCGATACCGACGTCCACTTCGAAATAGCGCCCGTCGCCCCACTCCCGCTTGGCCTCCGGTGCGCCCGCGATGCGTTCGATCCGACCGCTCGCGACCACGTCGCCGAGCGCATCGAAGCGCAGCGTGACCGGCTGGCCTTCGCGCAGGCCGGCGCGTTCGGATTCCAGCGCGAAGGCGCGCACGCCCATGGCGCTGTTGCCGGCCACTTCACCGACCTGCGCGCCGGGATAGGCCGACATGCCTTCCGCATAGCGCTGGCCGCTGCGCGAATCGAAGCCGTGCCGCACCGTGCCGGCGCGGGTGGCGCGCTGTTCGGCGGCTTCGACCTGCAGGCGGTGGTAGGCCAGCTGCGCCTCCAGCTTGCGCACCTCCAGCACCGCATCGGCCTGCCGGCGCTGCACCGCGCCCTGCGCGGCGGCCAGCTCGGCGCGCTTCAGGTCATGCTCACGCCGGGCGCGTTCGTACTCGCCGGCGTAGCGATCAAAATCCAGCGCCGAGAGATGATCGCGCGGGATTTCCGCATCCACCTGGGCCTTGTCGCGCGTGGCGCGCGCCTGGATCAGCGCGATCCGTGCGTCGATGGCCTTCACCTTCAGCTCGGCGAGGTCCTTGTCGCGCCGCGCGCCGGCCTGTTCAATCTGCGCCTCCAGCTCCTGCAGGTTGTTCAGCGAATTGCCCGGATCCAGGCGGATCAGCACGTCGCCCGGCTGCACTTGGGTGCCTTCGGGAATCAGGTAGCGCAGCGTCGCCGGGGCCACGTCGCTTTGCGGCATCAGGATCGGCTCGGCGTCGAGCGCGCGCACCTGGCCGGTGAGCATCAGCGGACCGGCCAGCGCGGGCGCGCTGGACAGCGCCAGCGCCAGCAGGCCGGCGCGCCATGTCCCGCGCTGGCGGATGGAAGATTCAGGCGGCTGTGTCATGTTCGATCTTCCCGTCGCGCAGCCGCACCTGGCGCGGCGCGTGCGCGGCTACGTCGTTGTCGTGGGTCACCATCACCACGGTCTGGCCTTCCTGGTGCACCTCGTCGATCAGCGCCAGCACGTCTTTGGCGCTGCGCGAATCGAGGTTGCCGGTGGGCTCGTCGGCCAGCAGCAGCGCGGGTTTCAATACCAGCGCGCGGGCGATCGCGGCGCGCTGCATCTGTCCGCCGGAAAGTTCGCCGGGGCGATGGCCCATGCGGTCGCCCAGGCCCACGCGCGCGAGCAGGGTCTGCGCGCGGCGCGGGGCCTGCTCATCGGGGTGCTCGGAAAAGCGCATCGGCAGCAGCACGTTTTCCAGCACCGTCAGGCGCGGCAGCAGGTGAAAGCTCTGGAACACGAAGCCGATGCGGCGGTTGCGCACGCGGCTGGCGGCGGTGTCGTCGAGCGTGCGCACCTCGATGCCGTCGAGCCGGTAGCTGCCCGAATCGGGTCGGTCCAGGCAGCCGAGCACGTTGAGCAGGGTGGATTTGCCCGAGCCCGAGGGGCCGGTGAGGGTCACGTATTCGCCGGCGCGGATCGCCAGATCCACGCCGTCGAGCGCGCGCACGGTCTGGCCGCTCATGCGGTAGTGGCGGGTGACCGCGTCCAGCTCGATCATCGGGGGAGGCATCATGGGGATTCCACGCGGAGGACTTGCATGGACCCGCGCCGGGGCGACAGGTTCCGGGGCGCGCATCATATCCGCGGCGGTTCTGCCGCGGCGTGTGCCTTCCGGCACGGTGGCCGGGTGCGTCTAGGCGAGATGGCGGCGGCGACGCATACTGCCGGCATCGGGTGATGATCGGGGCACGGCGGATGACGAGGCACTACGAGGGCGAGGCGGAAACCGGCCGCAGCGCGGCGCAGCGGCGCGCCGATGCCATCGCCGGATTCCGCAGCGAGCTGGATCGCCTGGGTGAAGAGGGCCTGCCCGCACCCGATGCGGCCTGGCTTCGCGCGGTGCGCGGCCACCACGATGCGCTCCTGATCGACCTGGCGCGGCGCTATGACATCGACCGCAGCGCCGATGCGCGGCGGCTGTCGCTGGGGATGCGGATCGTCTCCTTCCTCGGCGCGGTGGCGATGGCGGCGGCGGTGTACTTCGTGTTCCAACGCTTCTGGGGGCTCTTGCCCACCGCAGCGCAGGTCATCGTGCTGCTGGGCGCGTCGATCGGATCGCTCATCGGCTGCTGGCTGATCGGCAGGCGCGACGCCTCGGGCTACTTCACCAAACTGGCGGCGCTGGTGGCGTTCGCCTGCTTCGTGCTCAACGTGAGTCTGCTGGGCGAACTGTTCAACATCTCGCCTTCGGACAGGGCGCTGCTGCCCTGGGCCGCGCTGGCGCTGCTGCTGGCCTACGCCTGCGAGCTGCGCCTGCTGCTGGTGGCGGGCATCGCATGCCTGGCGGGGTTCATCGCGGCGCGCACCGGCACCTTCGGCGGGATGTACTGGCTCGACTTCGGCGCGCGGCCGGAAAACTTCTTTCCGGCGGCGCTGCTGTTCCTCCTCGTGCCGCAGTTCCTCGACCAGCGCGCGTACGCCGGCTTTGCCGCGACCTGGCGCATCGCGGGGCTGCTCTGCCTGCTGCTGCCGGTGCTGCTGCTGGCCAACTGGGCCTGGGGCAGCTACCTGCCCGGCAGCGCGCGCAGCATCGAGCGCGTCTACCAGATTGCCGGGTTCGCGTTCAGCGCAGGCGCGATCTGGCTGGGCATCCGGCGCGGCTGGGGCGAGGTGGTCAACACCGGAGTGACCTTCTTTTTCCTGTTCCTTTACACGCGGTTCTTCGACTGGTGGTGGGACGCGGTGCCCAAGTACCTCTTCTTCCTGCTCATCGCCGCCACCGCGGTGCTGATGCTTTTCGTGTTCGCGCGGCTGCGCCGTGCAATGGCCGCTGCGGCGCAGGTGCACCCATGAGCCGCGCCATGCGTTCGCGCAGGCTGTTCCTTGCAGGCGCTGCGCTGATCATTGCGGTCAACGCGGTGATCCTCGCCGGTGCCGTGTGGAATCGCAGCGCCGAGGAGGCGCGCATGACCCTCACCCAGCGCGAGCTTCCGCCGGGCTGGAATCACGGACTGGAGCAGGAGCGCAGCGCGATCTCGCTGCAGCTGGCCTGGCGCGTGATGTCCCATGAGGTCGGCGAGGCACCGCCCCATCCGCACTACTCGCGCGAGGTGGACTGGCTCGACCTGCCGCGCCTGCGCGCGCTCGGATTCGACCTGCCGGACGCGGCGCCCGCTCGAAGCGACGAGGCCCGTCGCAGGCGCATCGACGGCGATCGTGGCGCCTGGCTGGTGCTGGAGCTGGACGGCGCCGCGCATGCGGCGGCGGTGGAGGCGGCGCGACGCCACATGGAACGCGCGCAGGCGCAGGTCGATGTCGCCACGGACGCGACCCGCGCCGAATTCGCGCACCGCGCCAAGGCCGCGCGCGAGGCGCTGGACGCCGAGCGTGAAGAGCGCAGCCGGCTGTTCGTGATCGACGCCGGCACCGATCCGGCCGCGCTGCGCGCGCGCTATCCGCAGCGCGATCTTTACCTGATCCTGGGCGGCCGCATCGGTGTGACGGTGCAGACCTGGGCCGCCGGCGAGCCGCTCAATCCGCCACGCTACCGCGCCCACGTCACCGCATTGGACGTCGAATCCCTTCACGTGCCGGCCCGCTTCCACGACGCGCTCGCCACCGCCGGAAACCGCGACGCGGCGCGCTACCGTCTCGACGTGGCCTGGGGTCGTCGCCACGAGCCCTGGCTGATCGCGGCGCAGCGCGGGTCGCCGTCCGCCGGGGACTCGAACTGAGCCGCGCGAACACGCCACGCGGTGCGACATACTGGCGCACACCGCTCACCGCATCCAGGAGCCGCCCATGGCCGTCGGAAAATCCGCCCCCTCCACCGCGTCCTCACGCCGCAAGGCCAGGCCGGGCACCGGAGCGAAGGCCGCGACCGCCGCGCAGGCGCTGGAAGAATCGCGCGTCGACGAGGCGGTCAGCGCGGCGCGCGAAACCTCGCGCGCGGTGGCCGAGGATCTGGCCGAGGCCGGCAGCAGCGTGCACGCCGCGATCGAGGCGCTGGAGTCGGTCCTCGCGGGCATGTCGCCCGACGACGCGCGCGCCCTGCGCCGCCATCTGGGCGAACGCGGAAGGTTGGCCGCGGACATCGGGGGAACCTCCCCGGCGCAGGATCTGGAGCTCTCGCCGCACTGGCGCGACGGCGACTATCCCTACCGCTACCGGATGCTGCGCCGCACCTACGAGCGCCAGAAGTACCGCCTGCAGGTGGAGCTGCTCAAGCTGCAGGCCTGGGTGAAGGAAACCGGCCAGCGCGTGGTGATCGTGTTCGAGGGACGCGATGCCGCCGGCAAGGGTGGCACCATCAAGCGCTTCATGGAGCACCTCAACCCGCGCGGCGCGCGCGTGGTGGCGCTGGAAAAACCCACCGAGACCGAGCGCGGCCAGTGGTATTTCCAGCGCTATGTGCGCCACCTGCCCACCGCCGGCGAGATCGTGATGTTCGACCGCAGCTGGTACAACCGCGCCGGGGTCGAGCACGTGATGGGTTTTTGCACGGACGTGGAATATGCCGAATTCATGCGCCAGGCCCCCGAGTTCGAGCGCCACCTGGTGCACAGCGGCATCCACCTCATCAAGTTCTGGTTCTCGGTGAGCCGCGAGGAGCAGAACCGCCGCTTCATGGAGCGCCAGGCGCATCCGCTCAAGCAGTGGAAGCTCTCGCCCATCGACGTGGCCTCGCGCGACAAGTGGGAGGCCTACACCCGCGCCAAGGAAGCGATGTTCTTCCACACCGATTCGGTCGATGCGCCCTGGACCGTGGTCAAGTCCGACTGCAAGAAGCGCGCGCGCCTCAACGCGCTGCGCTACACCCTGCTGTCGTTGCCCTACGACAACAAGGACACGGATCGCATCGGCGCACTCGATCCGCTGCTGGTGGGCCGGGCGAGCGCGGTCTACGAGCGTGGCGAACAGGTGGCACCGCCGCGGATATGATGCCGCGCCGGCGCGGCGGGTGCGCTGCGCGCACTGCATCGCGCAAGCCCTTCGCCATGGCTCCGGCACGCGCCTGCCCTTCAATTCCTGCCGCGGACACACCGCGTCGCTCCGCGATTCATCAATGTATGCTCCTGCATCACCCTTTCCTGGTCGAACGCCCGTGATTCTGAAAAAGCTGTTCCGAAGATTTCGCGCAGGAAATCCCGAACCCGGCCCTGCACCCGTGGATTCGGACTATCGGCTGCGGGTCAGCAAGGAGCTGGAGATATTCCAGGAGCAGGTGGACGTCAACGCGCTCCCCGAGATCTTCCACTACTGGTCGAACAAGTATCTGCGCCCGATGCTGGAAGCGTACGGGTACTCCCATCCGGACGCCTTTTTCGCGCACTACATCCGGCAATGCGTCGCGGGAAGCGAGGAGGTCGGAACGATCATCAGCCTCGGCTCCGGCAACTGCGATACCGAAGTCCGAGTCGCCAGAATCCTGTTCGATCAGGGCGTCCGCAATTTCAGGATCCAGTGCCTGGACATGAATCCGGCGATGCTCCAGCGAGGGGGGGATTACGCGGCAAGCGAGGGCCTGGAGGCCCACGTCGTGACCCGCGTGACGGATCTCAACTGCTGGCGGCAGGATGAGCCCGTGGCCGGCGTGATGGCGAATCAATCGCTGCATCACTTCGTGGCGCTGGAGTCGATCTTCGACGAAGTCGCGCGAATCCTGCCGCCCGAAGGACGGTTCATCATCAGCGACATGATCGGCCGCAACGGCCACCAGCGCTGGCCGGAGGCCTTGGAAATCGTGCGGGAATTCTGGCGCGAGCTGCCGCCGGAATATCGCTACAACCTCCAGCTGCAGCGCCAGGAGGAGGTCTACATGGACTGGGACTGCTCAACCGAAGGATTTGAGGGAATCCGCGCCCAGGACATTCTTCCGCTGCTGCTCGAACGATTCCATTTCCATGCGTTCATCGGTTTCGGGAACGTGATCGACCCGTTCATCGACCGGGGTTTCGGCCATCACTTCGACGCGGAATCGCCGCGGGATCGCGGCTTCATCGACCGCGTCCACGCCGCCGATGAAGCCGCCATCCTTTCGGGTCAGATTACTCCGACGCATATGATGGCTGTTCTCGGAATCGGCACCCACTCTCTGACAACAGAATTCTCAAGGGGACTGGCACCTGATCAGTGCATACGGCCACCGGCGCGTATCGTCCCAGTCGCCCTCTGCCGTCCGAATCTGTGTCCAGCCGCGCAAGCGCCCGATGCACGCACCTGATTAGCCCTGACCCTCAGCTGCCAGTCGCAGGATATGAGACGGTCGGCGCGCAGGATGCTGTCACCCGACCCTGCGAGGTGACGACCATGAGCATCAACCACATCCAGTTCCAGCCCGGCCTGACACTGAGTGAGTTCTACCGCCTCTACGTGTCCCCCTGCAAGAATATTGGATGTGAAGCCTAACGCCTGAGTTAAGCCGCGCTGCGTAGTGGCGGCGAATGCGTGCTAGCGTAGCGTAGGCACGCATTTGACGCCACGAAGCAGCGTCGGCTTGAACGAATTGTTCGGCGTCATCTGAGGAGGGAGGCAGGCTTGTAACTTGCTACGCATAGTCTGTAGACCCAAAGTGTTCGTTACAGACAATCTTGCCATATGAAGGCAAAAAGTCCGCAACATCAGTTTGGGCGCCGCATCCGCGCATTGCGGGAAGCAGCGGGCATATCGCAAGAGGAGCTTGCTAGCCGTTGCGGCTTGCATCGCACTTACGTTGGCTCCGTTGAGCGTGGCGAGAGAAATATTAGCCTCGAGAACATAGTAACGATAGCCCGTGCACTCGGCGTAGATCCGGGTTCGCTGCTGGAGGGCTTCTGATGGCGAGTCCGTACGCGCGACTTAAGCCGGCCCTGTGGGAAGCAAAAACTCAGGAGCTGATCGCCGCATATCCTTTAGGTATGGACGTGCTCGTGGATGTCGTAAGGTGTTCGTGGGCTAATCTCTTTCAGTCAAAGATTGGAGCCAAGGGATTTCGCATTGGGCAGCACCTGCACCCGAAACCTCAGATTTTGGCGTTCTTCTTGCATGAATTGATTCCGCTTGAATTGGCAGCCCGTTATCCGGGAACTTGGCGTGGTGAGGAGACGTCAGCTGATAAGGACATCGTTTACGTCCCTAACGAGGCATTTTCAATCGAGATAAAGACTTCTTCACATCCTACCCAGATTTTCGGCAACCGCAGCTATGCACAAGTTGGCGGAAAGGCTAAGAAAAGCAAATCGGGGTACTATCTGGCGATCAACTTCGACAAAGTAGAAAAGAATAAGCCCGCCGCAAAGCTCCGTAGGATTCGGTTCGGATGGTTGGATCACGAGGATTGGCAGGGGCAGGCGGCAGCAACTGGGCAACAAGCCAGGCTTTCACCGGAAGTCGAAAGAGGTAAGCTTAGGCTGCTCTACGAGGACAGGTAAAACCTGTTGACTACGATAAGCATCGCGCCACTCTGAAAATTTCTCCATCCGATTTGCGGCAATATCTAAGTATTTCGCTTCAATCTCGAAGCCAAGTGTAAACCTACCGGTCGCAAGACCCACCTCTGCGGTTGTTCCTGATCCCATGAACGGATCCAGAACGATTTCATTTGGGTTGCTGCAAGCTCGAACGATGCGATCAATAACGGCAACTGGGAATTGAGCTGGGTGCGGAGTTCTTTCCATAGAAGCGCGATTTGCTCCGGAAGTCACCTTTGGAAACTCCCATACATCGGATGGATTCTTTCCCAAAGGATTGCACTTCAACTTTCCGTTCTTTTTCTGGTTTGGATATTTGACGTTCGGATCCCGAACATCGTCCAAGTTGAAGGTGTAAGAATTAGGGTCAGCGACATACCAAAGAAATTTTTCGTTACGTGGTGAGAAGTTCTTCCGAGCAGCTACGCCCGCGCCGTAATTCCAAACTATCTCCTGAAGTAGATGGAGTGGAACCTTGTCCCAAAGTAAATACGGGATTGGCAAGCATTTCGCTCTGTCGGGAATCTGCAAGTATCCAAGATTCAACCAGAAACTAGCGTTTGATTTTGAGATTCGAGCAATTTCTCGAAGCCAACGGCAACACCAATCGATGTAAGCGTCAACGGTAGATATTTCCTCGTACTCCTTCCCTATATTGTAAGGAGGGGAAGTAACGGTGAGGTCGATCAAGCCGGCCGGGAGACAGGACATCGCTTGGAGGCAATCCGCCTGATAGAGCATGACCCCAGGGCGTTCATAAGCCGGCTTTCCTAAGTGCTTCCGGATGATCGAAGCAACTGTGTCGTAGGGGGAGGATTTGCTAGTCATGCTACGAATAGTATGCAATGCAGGCGGTGAAGTCCACTATGACGCCGAACGCCTGAGTTAAGCCGAAACGCGTAGTGGAGGCAAAGGCATGGCAAGCTTTTCCTGCCATGCCTTTGCTGGAACGAAGTGGTTTCGGCTTGAATGATCGAATGGACTCCCCCCGCGTCCCACACGGCTTCGATGAGCCAGACTGATGTTGTTGACCATCA
>NZ_JBBDHC010000021.1:0-40112 GCF_037203605.1 Denitratimonas tolerans | reverse complement strand
GATGTTCACCGTGTAATCCGCCGCCGTCGGGGTGCATACCGAAAGGCTGGTCGGCGTGACCTGCTGGGTGAAGTCGGGATTCTGCGCGCAGTTGTAGCAGACCAGGGCGAAGTCCTGGTCGGTCGGCGTGGCATTGTTCGGCACGCCGTCACCGGCCACGTTGGCCGCCGTCACCGTGATCGAGATCGCGCCGGATGCACCGGCCGGCAGAAAGATGGCCTCGTAGTTGTTCTTGTTGTCGGCCGTCCCTCCGGTGGTGCTCCACTGGCCGCTGAACGCGTTGCCCAGGTAGCTGCTTCCGCCCACGGTCGCCTGGAGGTCCAGGTTGTTGACCTGCGGACTGGTGCCGATGGCACCGGCCGCATCGGTGTAGGTCATGACGATGCGCACCGGCTTGCCCGGATCGGCTACGGCACCGTTCCAGGTCCAGGTTTCGCCGGTTGCGCCGAAGATCTGGGTCTGGTCCAGCAGCGCGCGCGGCGCGTCGTCGAAGGCCAGCTGCATGTTGGGCATGCCGTAGCCTTGGCTGTTGGTCGGCAGGTTGCCGTTGCCCGAGACGCCGGTCAGGTAGGTCGGGTGCGCGACCATGTAGGCCTTCATCATCGCCGGGCTGGGCGTGCTCAGGCCGTATTCGGTCTGCATCCAGCGGTAGTAGAGCGAGGCCACGCCGGCGGCGGCGGGCGTCGAATGGCTGGTGCCCGAGGATGCGGCGAAGACGGTCTGGCCGGGCGGGCGGTACTGATCGCAGACGCTGTCGCCGGCATAGCCGGTGGCGTTGCTGGCGGTGCCCTGGATATGCGTGCCGGGCGCGATGATCTCCGGCTTGACGCGCGAACCGGGCGCGGGGCCGCGGCTGGAGAAGTTGATCACGTCCATGGCGTTGTCGGCACCGGTGGCACCGACTCCGCAGCCGTCCGTCCAGCCCCCCCCTTCGTCGTTCGGGCGCTGGTTCTCCGAGGCACCGACCGTGATCATGTTCTTGCCGTTGCCCGGCGTGCCGACCGTACCCGCACCCGAACCGCTGTTGCCGGCCGCGAACAGGTAGATCATCTGCTGGTTGCCCGACTCGGCCAGGTCCGCGTCGCGCACGCCCACGTCATAGGCCTGCGAGGAGTCGTCATAGCTGCCGGCGCAGCCCGAGCAGCCCCAGGAGTTGGAGCTGATCACCGCGCCCTTGTCCTGTTCGCTCTTGATTACCCCCGTATCGGTATTTCCGCACACCGAGACGTCGTAGGCGCCCGCATTGCGGAAGATCTTGGTGTTGCCGGTGCGGCCGTAGGGATTGATGCCCTGGCCGCGCAGGTAGCCGTTCGCGTCGGTGAACGGAAGCCCGGCGCGCTGGTCATAGCCGCTGATGATGCTGGTGTTGATATGGCCATGGCCGCCGCGTCCGTCGGCCAGGGCATCGGTGGTGCAGTTGTTGGCGTAGACGATGCGGCTGGTAACGCCGTCGCGGAACCGGGTCAGGGTCGAATCGCCGGCACCGTTCACGATGGTGCCGTTGCCCACGCCATCGTCGGTCACGTTGACGAGGGGATAGTCGGCCGGGTTCTGGCTGAAGCCCAGACTGTCCAGCCAGGCCAGGTAGCCGGGCGCGGCCGGGCCGGTGTTTCCGGCGTTGAAGTCACCCGCAAGGATCTGGCCCTGCACCTCGTCCATCTTGTGGCGCGGGAAGCGCTCGCCCACCCACACCACGTCGGGCAGCGCAGCGATGGTCAGGAGGTCCGCGGCGCGAACGGTGATGAGGGTGTTCTCGAAGGCGAGGATCGGGGACCAGTCGGCCTGCACTTCGACCGCCAGGTTCGCCACGGCTTGCTGGGTCGCACTCTTGCCGGTGTGGCTGTACATCTGCACGACCACCGGCACCAGCTCATCCGGCCGGGTCGCTTCGAGGATGCGGCGCTCGATCGATCCACCCAGCTTGTAGGCGGGCTGGAAGCTGCCGCTGAACTGGAGGAAGTCGCCGTCGGCCGCGAGGCCGTCGAGCTTTCCGCGGCTTGCCGCATCGGACCACACCATGTAGCCGTTGGTGGCGACGTACTGCACCAGCCGGGCACCGGTCGCCTCGACCTCATCCAGCCAGGCCTGCTTGATCGGGCCGACGAATTGCACCAGATGCAGCGCCGGACCGGCCGGGGACTTGGCCGCGAGCGTGGGCGGGACATCCCGGACAGCGGTCGTGCTGATCGGATGGCGGTCGAAAAGGATCGCGTCCATCTCCGGATCGATCCGCAGGCGCGCGCGCGCCTCCCCGGACAGGCCGCGCAAGGCTTCGTCGCTGACCCGATACAGGCCGAACGCACCGTAGTCGTGCCACAGGCTCACGCCCGGCGTGGCCGGGTCGAGCTGCCCGGGGGCGGCGATGACTTTGTGGGATTTTGCAGTGGCAGCGCCAATGCCTGCGGCAAGCGCAAGCAGGGTACAACCCGCGGCGGCAAGCGCGCGGCCGTGACTTCTCATACAGGAGTTCTCCCGAAGCGGTTGGATCAATCGAATCTGTGTGTACGACAGCTGAATCGCCAGCGCACGCTAACACAACGCCAACCACTGCCACAGCCCCCCCCGGGAGGCACCGGCGAACGCGTCGGTCATGCGGCAGCCTCGGACAACGCGGGTGCACAGCCTGATCGACACCCGCCCGGAGTGCCCCGCCAGTTATTGCGCGTCGAGGTCGCCCAGGGCCTGGATCAGGCGGCGGGCGCGCTTGTCGGGACGGTGCGCAGGCGGCCGGTAGCCGGCGCGCTCGGCGGCGCGCAGCGCGCGCTGCGCCTCGCGATGGAGGCGCGACTGCTCGTCTTCCCGATAGAGCTGCTGCGCCACGGAAGCCGGCCCGCGCGCGTCGGACAATCCCAGTACAGTGATCTCCCAGGTTTCACCGGCGCGCTCGATGCTCAGCGCATCGCCCACGCGCACCGCGCGCGAGGGCTTGCAGGGCTGGCCGGCGACCTTCACCCTCGAAAGCGTCACGGCCTCCTTGGCCAGCGCCCGGGTCTTGAAAAAACGCGCGGCCCACAGCCACACGTCGATGCGCACGCCTTCGCTCACGGCACCTCGCCATCAGCGGCGTGCTGCGGCGGCTCGATACCCTCGTCGAAGAACTCCAGCGCCTCGGAGTTGAGGCAGTAGCGTTCGAACGTCGGGGCTGGCCCATCCGGGAAGACGTGGCCCAGATGCCCGTCGCAGCGCGCGCAGCGGACCTCGATGCGCACCATGCCGTGGCTGACATCGCGCAGGGCGCTCAGGTGTCCGGGATCGACCGGGCGCGAGAAGCTCGGCCAGCCGGTGCCCGAGTCGAACTTGTCGGCCGAGGAAAACAGCGGCAGGCCGCACAGCGCGCAGGCGTAGCGGCCACTGCGGTGGTTGTCGAGCAGGTTGCCGCAGAACGGTGCCTCGGTGCCGTGCGCCAGGAGGACGTGGCGCTGCTGCGGGCTCAGGCGCGCCGCGAGGCGTTCGCGCTCGCGGCCGGAAAGCGGCACGAGGTCGTAGCCCGAGGCGGATCGCGGGCGCGTCGCGCTCACTGCGGACGCACCTTGTCGGGAAAGGCGTGGCGCAGCTTGGCCACCTTGGGCTGCGCGGCGGCGCGGATGAAGGGCTGCTCGGGATTGAGCGCGGCGTAATCCTGATGGTGGGCCTCGGCCGGGTAGAACGCAGCCAGCGGTTCGAGCGCGGTGACGATGGGCGCGTCGAAAAGCCCCGCAGCGTCCAGTTGCCCGATGTAGCGCTCGGCCAGCTCGCGCTGCGCCTGATCGGCAAAGAACACCGCCGAGCGGTACTGCGTGCCGATGTCCCCGCCCTGCCGGTTGAGCTGGGTGGGGTCGTGCGCCACGGAAAAGAACACCTTGAGGATCTGCCCCAGGCTGATGCGATGCGGGTCGTAGGCGATGCGGATCGCCTCGGCGTGGCCGGTGGTGTTGGTGCACACCGCCTCGTAATTGGCCGTCTCGGCGCTGCCGCCGCTGTAGCCGGAAACCACCTCGATGACGCCGTCGAGCTGGCGATAGACCGCTTCGGTGCACCAGAAACAGCCGCCGGCCAGCACGATCTCGGCGTGCGCGGCATCCGCGTCGGCCGCGGGATCGAACTCGGGATCGGGGAACGATGCCGGCGAGTGGCCGGGCAGCGCGCAGGCAAGCGTCATGACATAATCTCGCAACAGGAACCATTATCGAACATGCGCCCGACGGGAGCGGGCTTCAAGGGCAAGCGTGCCGCGATCAGGATTTCTTGCGCTGGCGCGGGGTGGTGACCAGTGCCGGTATCGGGCTGGGGAACTTCGCGGGACCACCCTTGGCGACGGTTCTGGTCGGAGCCTTCGCCGCCTTGGTCGGAGCCTTCGCCGCCTTGGTCGGAGCCTTTGCCGCCTTGGTCGGAGCCTTCGCCGCCTTGGCGGGAGTCTTTGCGACCGTCTTTGCGGCAGGCTTTGCCGGCGCTTTCGCGGTACCGACCTTGCCGGCGGCCGCAGGTTTTTCCGAAAGCGGTTTCGCCGGCTTGGGCGCGGCGGGCGCTGCCGCGACGCGCCCGCCACGGGCACCCAACTGCTGCAGCGAGGACAGGATCTCACCCAGCCCCGGCACCGATTCAATGAGCTGGCTCAGGTCCGGCAGGGCACCCTTGGGCAGCGCCTCGCCCAACAGCTGGGTGCAGGCACCCTGCCAGTCTTCCAGCGCCGCCTGCACCCCCACGGAAAAACGCGACTGGTGATCGATCGCCTTGGCCAGCAGCGCCTGCCAGCGTTCGGCGTCCAGCGCATCGAAGTGGCCCGCGAAATCGACCGGCAGCGGCGGCAGGGCGTCGAGGGAGAAATCGCGCCGGAAGCGATCCACGCCGGCCAGCCCCTGCCCCAGCCGCACGCCGGCCTCGTCCGCGAACAGGTCGTACCACTGCTGGCCGTGTTCCTGCAGCAGGGCGGCGATGCGCAGGGCCAGGTCGATGTTGGCCTGGTACAGCGCCTTGGGAACCGATGGGGTGGACATGGCAAGCCCTCCAAAATGTACGGGAACCGATCCACGCGCGCCGCGCGGCACCGTGCCTACAGCCTAAACCATCACGCCGCGCGGCGTCGCCCGCGCGCGCGGGAGTTCCGCGGCGGCCCTATTCGGGGCTTTCCGCGCGCGCGTGCCACAGCGCTTCCCAGCCTTCGCGGCCCATCGCCCGCAGCCGCGCCATGTTGCGCTCGTAGATCGCATCGGTGTCTTCGACCGCCTCCACCGCGCGTTCGATCGACGCTTCACGCAGCAGGTGCAGGGTGGGGAACGGCGAGCGGTTGGTGTAGTTGGCCGGGTCGTCGGCCGGGGCATCGCCGAACTGGTAGTCGGGGTGGAAACTTGCGACCTGCAGTTCGCCGTCGAGCTTCATCTCCACGAGCGCCGCGTCGGCGAGATCGAGAAAATCGTTGAACGCGAGAAAATCGCCCAGCACCTGCGGGTGCACCAGCAGGGTGGTTTCGATTTGCGCCTCGTCGGTCACGACGAGGCGCTGCAGCTCTTCGCACAGGTCCAGCAGCAGCGTCTCTTCATCACGCGCCGGGCTGACGACGATGCGAACCTGATCCTTCAGGTACGGCGCGCGGGCGAACGGGCACAGATTGAGGCCGATGACGGCGCGTTCGATCCAGCGCCGGGTGGCGGCAATGACCTCGGCCTCGTCCGGCACCGCGCTCACTCGCCGATGTCCTCGTTCCAGAGTGCCGGCTGTTCGCGCATCAGGCGCGCCATCAGCTCGATGCACTCAGGGTCATCGAGCACCGTCAGTTCCACGCCGCGACTGCGCAGCAGCGCCTCTTCGCCCATGAAGCTGCGGTTCTCGCCGACGATCACGCGCGGGATGCCGTAGAGCAGGATCGCACCCGAGCACATCGCGCAGGGCGAAAGCGTGGTGTAGAGCGTGGCCTCGCGGTACACGCTGGCGGGCTGGCGGCCGGCGTTCTCGAAGGCGTCCATTTCCCCGTGCAGGATCGGGCTGCCGTTCTGCACCCGGCGGTTGTGGCCGCGCCCGATGATGCGCCCCGCGTGCACGATCACCGATCCGATCGGAATCCCGCCTTCGGCGTAACCGGCGCGCGCTTCGTCGATGGCGGCCCGCATGAACTCATCCATGGAATGCTCCTTTCAGCGTGGTGCGTAGTAGGGGGTTTCGCCGCTGCCGTGGTCGGTGACATCGCGCACGCCGGTGACGCCGGGCACCTTGGTCAGCAGGGTTTTCTCCACGCCCTGCTTGAGCGTCACATCCACCATGCCGCAGCCGTGGCAGCCGCCGCCGAAGCGCAGCAGCACGATGCCCTCGCTGGTGATGCCTTCGAGCTTGACGCGCCCGCCGTGGCTGGCGAGCTGGGGGTTCACGACGCTGTCGAGGGTGTAGCGCACGCGGTCTTCGAGCGCCGCATCGGCACCCATGCGCTCGCCCTTGAGCCCCGGCGCGCGGATGTTGAGCTCGCCGCCGGTCGGCGTGACCTGGTAATCAACCTCGGCCTCGGCAAAGAACGGCGCGCTGGCGGCATCCAGATACAGGGTGAAGCCCTCGCAGGCGATGGCCAGCTCGCGGCCATCGAGATCGCCGGCATCGCAAAACTCCAGCCGCACCTCGGCCGAAGGCGTGCCGGGCTCGCTGGCACCCAGGCGGATGCCGACGGCATCGCCGCCCTGGCTTTCCAGCAGGCGGCGGAAGTGCTGCTGCGCGTGGTCGCTGATCTGGATCATGGGCACATCATCGCAATGAACACCGCCATTCTATCGCCGCGCGCCGGCGTGTTTCCGGGCCCGCCGTATACTTTCGCCCTGCCCGTCACGGAATCACGCCATGTCCCGCCTTCAGCAACTCGCGCAACAGCACTGCCGCCCGCTGCGCGGTGCCGAGCATCGCATCGCGCCCGCCGCCGCCGCGCAGCGGCTGGCCGACCTGCCCGATTGGGCGCTGGTCGAGGAAGGCGGCGCGATCACCCGCAGCTTCCGCTTTCCAGACTATTACCGGACGATGGCCTTCGTGAACGCGCTGGCCTTCATCGCACACCGCGAAGACCACCACCCGGACCTCGGCGTGCACTACGACCGCTGTGTGGTGCGCTACTCCACCCACGACGTCGGCGGGCTTTCCGACAACGACTTCATCTGCGCCGCCAAGGCGACCCTGCTGGCCGGCGACGGCGACGCCTGATCCCGGCGCGTGAACCGCCGGATCGCCCAGCCGCTCCTCTTTCCGGTGCTCGTGCTGGCGGGATTCTGGCTCCTTTCCCAGCTCACCGTGGCCACCTGGCTGGCGCGCGAGGCCAATCAGCGGCAGGCCGATTGGGCGCAGGGCCTTTCCCCATGGCGCTGGGATTTCAGCCAACCCGCCGCCGTGGTGCGTCCCGGCAGCCACGGGCTGGATGCGGCGCGCGGCACCCGCGACGGGCTGGACATCACCCTGCCCGAGGACGGTATCGCCAACCTCTCGCTGGCCCTGCGCGGCGAGCGCATCGACACGCGCGCCGTCAGCCGTGTGCGCATGGAACTGGAGGCCGGCGCACCGGCGCGCCTGATGCTCCTGGCGGGCAGCACCGGCCCGCCTTCGGTGTGGCTGGATGCCACCGTGGACCCCGGCCCGACGGCGCTGGAACTTGCGCTGCAGCCGTTCGATGCCGCGCCCGGCGCATCCCGCGCTCCGCCCGACGGCCTGTTCCTGCGCATCGAATCCGCGCCCGGAACCCGCCTCACGCTGCAAGCCCTCGCGCTGCGCGCCGCGCCCTGCGCCGGTTCCGGATGCCCCGGCCAGCCGCACGCCGCGCCGTTCTTCACGATGCCCGAGCGCCTGCTCGCCTGGCGCGACGCGCGGCTGGTCGAGCATCCCGCAGCGGCGATCGAAGCCGCAGGCTGGCTCGGCAGCGCCGCGCGCGCCCTTGCGCGCCTCACGCCCGAGCTTCCTCAAGCCTTCTGGCGCATCCTGACGCTGCCGCTCGCGCTGCTGGTGCTGTTCGCGCTCGCGCGGCGGCGCGCGGCGCGCACGCAAACGCCCGCTCCCGCCTCCCGCCCGCTGGCGGAACTCGCGATCGGCCTGGGCCTGCCGCTCGCCCTGCTGCTCGCCGGCTGGCCCGCGCGCGAGACCCCGCTCGCCATCACGATCAGCTTTGCCGCCTGTGTGCTCGCGCTCGCGCTTTTCCCTGCGCCCGACCCGCCGCGCTGGCGCGGGTCGGGTGATCGCAACGCATGGCGCGCCGCGCTGGTTTTCACCCTTGCAGCCGGCCTCCTGCTCGCTCCGCTCGGCGGGCTCGACGACAGCGCCAGCGCGCCGCGCGACAGCGCGCGCTTCCTGCGCTATCCGCTCTGGGCGCTGGTGCAGCAGTGGCTGCTGCTCGTCGCCATCGCCCCGCGCCTGCGCCTCCTGATTCCCGACGCGCGCCTCGCCGCGCTCGCCTGCGGCGTGGCCTTCGGCCTGCTGCACGCCCCCAACTTCGCCCTGATGGCCTTCACCTTCGCCGGCGGCACCGTCTGGGCCTGGCTCGGCTGGCGTCACCGCGCCCTGCTCCCGCTCGCCGCCAGCCACGCCGCGCTCGGCCTCTGGCTCGTCCACCTCGCCCCCACCTGGCTGCTGCGCTCGGCGGAAATCGGCGGGCGGTATTTGATGGCGCCGTGAAGGAGCCCCACCCGCTCACGCTCGGGAACACCAGCGCAACATCATCGCCACTGATTGGTCCCACCATCGACCAACCCTCCGATCGACGGGGAACGCTCGCCCGGCACTCCTTCCTTGCGGCAGTGCAACATCGTTCCTACACTGCGCGTTCCCGTACCACGCCATGCCGAGTCACGCCATGCAGCTCAACGTCCTCAAGGCCAAGATCCACCGCGCCCGCGTCACCCACGCGGAGCTTCACTACGAGGGTTCGTGCGCGATCGACGGGGTGCTGCTGGATGCCAGCGGCATCCGCGAATACGAGCAGATCCACATCTACGACGTGAACAACGGCGAGCGTTTCGTCACCTACGCGATCCGCGCGCAGGACGGCAGCGGGATCATCTCGGTGAACGGCGCGGCGGCGCACAAGGCGAAGGTGGATGATCTGGTGATCATCTGCGCCTACGGCGTGATCGACGAGGCGGCGATGGCGCAGCACAAGCCGACCCTGGTCTATCCCGACGGGAAGAACGCGATCGCGCGCATCGGCAACGCGATTCCGGTGCAGGCGGCGTAACCGCTCCGCCGCGCCGGCGTCGTGCCGGCGCTTCGTGTCTTCGGCCGTGCGGATTCAGCCGCGCAGGCCGAGGAAGTCCGGGCTGGCGATCAGGCGCAGCGCATCCAGCCGCAGGCGCGCTTGCGGAATCGCGGCGCGCAAGGCGTCGCGTTCGTCGCGCAGCGCAGCGATTTCCTCCGGATGCACCGCCGGGTTCACCCGCGCCAGCGCCTCCAGCCGCGTGATCTCGTCCTCGAACAGCGCCTCCATGTCGGCCAGCGCCGCGGCAATGGCGTCCTGCGCCTGCGCCGCGACGCCGCTGCGGGTCGCCTCCAGCATCGGCGGCACCAGCGTATTGAGGATGCGGCGGTGGCGGGTGAGGTCGATGGGCCGCTCGCCCGCGCGCTGCAGCGCGCGCAGGCCGGGCGCGAAGTCGCTGCGGTCGGCCAGGCGCGTATCGACCACCGCGCGCAGCGGCAGCGGGGCGAGGTAGCGCGGCACGCCAAGGCGCCGGTCGGCGACGCATTCGAGCACGTAGGCGGCCTCCAGCAGCACGCTGCGCGGCGGCAGCGCGTCGTCGATCAGGCAGGCGGCGTTGCCCAGTTCGGAAGAGATCAGCAGGTCGCCGCCCGAATGCAGCAGCGGATGATCGTCGCGCAGGTAGAGGAGGTCGTCGCGCGCCAGCGCGATGGCGCGGTCCAGGGTCGCCTGCCGCGGCCCGCTCTTGAACTCTTCGAAGGCGTCGAGGGTGAGGTACTCGGGGTCGAGCAGCACCACGCCCGGTTCCAGCGTTTCGTTCTGCACGCCGAACTGTTCGAGCAGCCGCCAGGCGAAATCGTCGGTGGCGGCGTGGCGGTCATCGCGTGCCAGCGCGTCGCGCAGGAGGCTCTGGTCGGCACCGCGCTGGCTGGCCAGTTCGAGCAGGCGGTCGCGTCCGCGCGCGATGAGTTCGGACAGGCGCGCGTGTTCGCGCCGGGTTTCCCCGAGCATCGTCTCGAACGCCGCCTCGCGCGCCTCGCCCGGGCCGTAGTCCGCCACCAGCCGCAGCAGGCGATCGCCGAACAGGCGCATCAGCTCGCGTCCGTCGGCGCAGACCCGCTCGAACGCCTCCAGCCCTTCGTCGTACCAGCGCAGCAGCACGTCCTGCGCGCTGTCTTCCACCGCCACGGCGTGGATGTTGACGTCGCCGCGCTGGCCGATGCGATCGAGCCGGCCGATGCGCTGTTCGAGCATGTCCGGATCGAGCGGCAGATCCCACAGCACCAGATGCTGGGCGAACTGGAAGTTGCGCCCCTCGGCGCCGATTTCCGAGGCGATCAGCAGGCGCGCGCCATCGGCTTGCGCGAACCAGGCGGCGTTGCGGTCGCGCTGCAGGAGGTTCATGTCCTCGTGGAAGCGCGCCAGCGCGACGCCGCTGCGGGTGCGCAGCGCATCTTCGAGCGCCTGCACCTTGGCGCGGGTGCGGCACAGCAGCAGCACCTTGTGCGGCGCGAGCGATTCGAGCACGCCGAGCAGCCATTCCAGCCTCGGATCGCGGCTGTAGTCGTACTCCGGCTCCAGCCGGCCGGGCGCGCCGGCATCGGCGAGGAACTCGGCCATGAGGCGTCCGTCGAGCGCCGGATCGTGGTCCTCGGGCCGCAGCCGGTAGAGGTTTTTGACGCGCTCGGGGAAGCCACCCACGGCGGCGCGGCGGTTGCGGATCATCACCCGTCCGGTGCCGTGGCGATCGATCAGCGCGTCCACCAGCCGCCGCCGCGCCGCCGCGTCGCCGCGCCGGATGGCATCCAGCTGCGCATCGCCAAGGCCGGCGTCGACTTCGCGCAGCGCGGCCTCATCGCCCGCATCCAGCGGCGAGCCGTCCAGCAGGCGCTCCACCGTGCCCGACAGCGCGACGAATCGCTGCGTCTCGCGCTCGAACTCCGCCAGATCGCGATAGCGCGCCGGATCGAGCAGCCGCAGGCGCGCGAAGTGCCCGCTCAAGCCGAGCTGCTCGGGCGTGGCGGTGAGCAGGATCGCGCCGGGCACGCGCTCGGCCAGCGACTGGGCCAGCGCGTATTCCGGGCTGGCGTTGCCCGGTTCCCAGGCCAGGTGATGGGCCTCGTCGATCACCAGAAGATCCCAGCCGGCCTCGCGCGCCTGCGCGGCGCGCTTGGCACTGCGCGCCAGCCAGTTCGTGGCGGCGATGACGCCCTGCTCGTCCTCGAACGGATTGCGGCCGTCGCCGCCCATTTCGATCGACTCGCAGCGCTCCTCGTCGAAGATCGCGAAATCCAGGTTGAAGCGCCGGCGCAGCTCGACGAACCACTGGTGCACGAGGCTTTCGGGAACCAGAACGAGCACGCGGCTGGCGCGCCCGCTGGCGAGCTGCTGGGCGATGATCAGCCCGGCTTCGATGGTCTTGCCCAGCCCGACCTCATCGGCCAGCAGCAGGCGCGGCGGGCGGCGCTCGGCGGCAACCTCGGCCACGCGAAGCTGGTGCGCGATCACGTCGATGCGCGCCGCCAGCACGCCCCATCCGGGATGCCGCTGCGCGGCGGCACGGCGGCGCAGCAGCTCCTGACGGAAGTCGAACTGGTCGCTGCGGTCGAGACGACCCGAGATCAGCCGCGAATCGGCCTGCGACACAGGCTGCTGGGCGTCGAGCTGGCCTTCGTGGAAGACCTGCGCATCGCAGCAGTAGGCGTACAGCCCGTCGGCGTGCTCGATCGACTCGATCACCCACTCGCGCCCCTCCACCCGCACGCTTTCCCCCACGCGGAACTCGGCGCGCGCCAGCGGCGCGGATTCGAAGGCGTACTGGCGCACCACGCCCGAGCCGGTGAAAACGATCTGCACGGAGCGGCCGGCGAGCCGCATGACGGTGCCGAGGCCAAGTTCGGGCTCAGCGGTGGAAAACCAGCGCTGGCCGGGGACGAATTGCGATGCGGTCATCCGTCGATTTTACCCGCAATGACGCCCGGCAAGGGCATCACGATCGCCACAGGCCGCAGGGCGCGGCGGCGCGTCCTTCAGCGTGCCAGCCAGGTCGCAACCATGGCCAGCGCAGCGGGAAGGGCCTGCACGAACAGGATCTTGCGGCTCGCGGTCGCCGCACCGAAGACGCCGGCCACGACCACGCAGCCCAGAAAGAACAGGCGGATCGAAAAACCCTCCGCGCCCAGCCACAGCCCCCACGCCAGACCGGCCGCAAGAAAGCCGTTGTAGAGGCCCTGATTGGCGGCCAGCGCGCGGGTCTGCTGCGCGAACTCGGGAGCGAGCCCGAAGGTGCGCCGCCCCTTCGGCGTGGTCCAGAGGAACATCTCCAGCACCAGGAACCAGAGCTGCAGGAGGGCGACGAGGGCGGTGAGGATCTGCGCGGTAAGGGACATGGGACAGGGCCGGGAACTGGGGATCGGGAATTGGCTTTCACGCCCGGCTCGTCGCTTCCGCAGGCTTTCGGGGAAGGCCTGAACAAATATCCATCGTCTTCCAGTCTTCACTGGAATGACGACTTTTGCTCGGAGGTTCCCTGGCGGGAATGACGAGCGGAGGAACCGGACTGATCAGGTTCCGGAATGGCACCTGACGGCAGGGCAGCTTGGCCGGCAAGGATGGACAGGGGTGCCAAAGCCTGTCAAGGCTTGCCCTCGACTGCGCTCACCGCATTGGCGATGGCTCGACGCGCCCGCTGCGTCGTCTCGGTGCCGCACTCGGACGGGAAACCCCGTGCTTCCTGCGCCAGCGTGTCCGGTTTTCGCACTGCGTCCTGTATCTGGTGGAGTTATCCACGCGCAGGAAGCTTGTCATGACTCGTCGCATCACCGCCATTGCCGCACTGCTCGCCGGCCTGCTGACGGTTGGCGCACAAGCGGCAACGTTCAACGTCACCAGTCAGGCCGACAGCGGCACCGGGACGCTGAGAGCTGCCATCATCAGCGCCAACGCCACCCCCGACACGCCGCACACCATCGCGTTCGTGGCACCGTTTACCGTTGGCGGTTCCGTGAACCTGCTGAGCCTGCTGCCGACAATCACGGCAAAGGACCTGACGATCATGGGAGGCACCATCCGACCCACAATCAGCGGGCAGGGCGTCCAACAGATTCTTCGCGTGGGCGAGAACAACATCAATCTGAGCATCAGCAACCTGGAGTTCAGCCGCGGCCATGCAGCGCAGAAAGGCGGCTGCATCGCCGAGGTATCAAACACGCCGCCCACGGTCGGCACCCTGCGCCTGGATTTCGTCATCTTCAGCGAATGCTCTGCCAGCGCCACCAGCCTGGCGTACGGCGGCGCGATCTACTGGCCGCGAAACGGGGGCGATCTCCAGATCAATCACAGCCGCTTCAGCGCCAACTCGGTGACGGCAACCGCGACGACCGGGCAATCGCAATCAGGAGGTGGTGCCGTGTACGCACATTCTGACGTCACGATCACCAACAGCCTTTTTGAAAACAACGAGGCAATCACGGTGAGCACCATAACCGGAGGCCTCGCCTCCGGCGGCGCGCTGGCGCTGGGAGGCGTCGACCGCATATTCGAAATCAGCGGCTCCACCTTTCTCGGCAACTCCGCCTCACCCGGTGCCGCAGCAGGATACGGCGGTGCCGTCCACCAGCTTTGCGACCACTGCATCCTCGAGATCCGGCGAAGCTACTTTCGCGACAACTCGGCCACGCATGGCGCAGGAATCAAGACGCAAAAGTTCGGTGCCGGCCCGGACGATGTCTTGACGATTCTGACCAACAGCAGCTTTGTCGGCAATCACGCAGCGGTCGCAGGAGGCGCGGTACACACCTTTTCGACCAGACTCTCCCTGTCCAACAACACATTTCACAACAATGGTGCCATGAACGGCGCGCATGTGAATTTTGGCTCGAGTACGTCGCTGATGATCGCGAAGGCCAATCTGTTTGCGCCCACGGCTTCGGGAAGCGCCTGCGGCAGCAGCGTCACGCTCCCGAGTCCCCATCTGATCGCGGCCAATCTCTTCAGCGATGCAAGCTGTGGAGCGATCTCGGCGGGCGCGCTGCCGAACGCCCCGCTCGGCACCATCACGATCGACGAAACGCCGGGGCAGGTCGGCGTGGTGCAATTCACCGGCAGCGCCGTGATCGATTCAATCAGCGACGGCGCGCTGTGCCAGCCGATCGACGCACGCTCGCAGCCGCGCCCGACCGATGGTGATGGAGACGGCCTGGCGCTCTGCGACGTTGGCGCGTACGAACACCAGGGCGCGTGGCTCTTTCGCGATGGCTTTGAAAACTGACCTGCCGCGTCACGCCGTCAGGCAGCGCACCCGCCAGTCGTCGCCGACCCTGCGTTCGTCCACCATGCGCAGCCGCCAGCGGTCGGCCATGTCGGTGAGCGGCGGCAGCGCCAGCAGCGCGCGCGCATCGGATCCGAGCAGCACCGGCGCGACGTAGAGCAGCAGCTCGTCCACCAGCCCCTGCGCGAACAGCGCGCCGGCCAGCGTCGGGCCGGCTTCGACCTGCACCTCGCCGATGTCGCGCGCGGCGAGGTGCTCGAGCGCGACGGCCAGCGAAAGGCCGCCGGTGCCTTGCGGCAGCGGCTCGCATTCGACCCGCGCAAAGCGCGCGTCGGGCGTCGCACTGGCGGCATGGAAGCACAGCGTCGGCACGCTGCCATCGAGCAGGTTCGCCGCTGCCGGCGTGCGCAGGTGGCGATCCAGCACCACGCGCAGCGGCGGCGCGATATCGGCGTCTGGCACGCGCGCGGTCAGGCGCGGATCGTCCGCCAGCACGGTGCCGCTGCCGGTGAGGATCGCTCCCGCGCGCGCGCGCCAGCGCTGCACGTCGGCGCGCGCGGCCTCGCCGGTGATCCACTTGGATTCGCCGTTGCCCAGCGCGGTGCGCCCGTCCAGGCTCATCGCCAGCTTCACCCGCAGCCACGGCCGGCCGCGCTCGATGCGCGAAAGGAAGCCGCGATCGAGTTCGCGCGCCTGGGCCTCCAGCAGCCCGAAGGCGACGTCGATGCCGGCGGCGCGCAGGCGATCGAAGCCTGCGCCATTCACCGTCAGGAACGGATCGCGCAGCGCCGCGACCACGCGTGCCACGCCCGAATCGACCAGCGCGTCCACGCACGGCGGCGTGCGCCCGTGGTGGGCGCAGGGCTCCAGCGTGACGTAGGCGGTCGCGCCGCGCGCGCGTTCGCCGGCCGCACGCAGCGCGAACACCTCCGCGTGCGGACCGCCGGCGCGCTGGTGCCAGCCTTCGCCAACGACCTCATCGCCGCGCGCGATCACGCAGCCGACCATCGGATTGGGCCGCGTGGTGTACGCGCCGCGCTCGGCCAGGCGCAGGGCGCGCGCCATCAGGGCGTGGTCGGTGGCGGAAAAGCCGGAAGCGGGGAATCGGGAATCGGGAATCGTCACGGCGGCGGCTCGCGACTCAGCGCTTGCGGCCCTTGTCTGCCGTCTTGCCGAACGGCACCACCTCGCCCGCCAGCAGCGGCAGCTGTTCCTGCCCGCCGGGCAGGTCGCGCTCCAGCATCTCGATCTCCTCGCGGAAATCGGCCACGTCCTCGAAGGCGCGGTAGACCGAGGCGAAGCGCACGTAGCCGACGTGGTCGAGGCGACGCATCTGGGTCATCACGAAATCCCCCAGCCGGCGCGAGGCCAACTCGCGCTCGCCGGACGCGCGCGCCTGCTGCACCACCGCGCGCACCGCGGCATCGATCTGCGCCTGCGGCACCGGCCGCTTGTGCAGGGCGCGCTCCATCGACTGGCGCAGCTTGTCGATATCGAACGGCTCGCGCCGCCCGTCGCCCTTGACCACCGTGGGCAGCTTCACCTCGGCGGTTTCCGTGGTGTTGAAGCGCTCCCCGCACTGCGCGCACTCGCGCCTGCGCCGGATCGATCCGCCGTCCTCACTGACGCGCGAATCGATGACGCGGGTGTCTTCGTGGTGGCAGAAAGGACAATGCATTTGGGCGGAAATGGGGAATGGGGAATAGAGAAGAGCGGGGCGTCGGGGGTACCGAGAACCGGCCATTCCCGATTCCCGATTCCCCATTCCCGGCTCTCAATACACCGGATACCTCCGGCACTGCGCGGTCACCGCTTCGCGCACGCGGGTGATGACGGCCTCGTCGTTCGGGGCATCGAGGATGTCGGCGATCCAGTTGGCAAGATCCACGCAGTCCTGTTCGACATAGCCTCGCGTGGTGACGGCAGGGGTGCCGAGGCGCAGGCCGGAGGTGACAAAGGGCGAGCGCGGGTCGTTGGGGACCGAATTCTTGTTGACGGTGATGTGGGCGCGGCCGAGGGCGGCCTCGGCGTCCTTGCCGGACACCTCCTTGCCGATCATGTCCACCAGCATCAGGTGGTTCTGCGTGCCGCCGGAAACGATCTTGTAGCCGCGTGCGATCAGCGCGTTCGCCATCGCCTGCGCGTTCTTCACCACCTGCTGCTGGTAGGTCTTGAACGAAGGGTCCAGCGCCTCCTTGAAAGCCACTGCCTTGGCCGCGATCACGTGCATCAGCGGGCCGCCCTGGATGCCGGGAAAGACGATCGACTGGAGCTTCTTCTCGATCTCCTCGGCGGCATCGCCCATGGCGGCGCGGCTGGCGAGGATGATGCCGCCGCGCGGGCCACGCAGGGTCTTGTGGGTGGTGGAGGTGACCGCATGCGCGTGCGGCAGCGGGCTGGGATAGACGCCCGCGGCGATCAGGCCGGCGACGTGCGCCATGTCGACGAACAGCCAGGCACCGACCTTGTCGGCGATGGCGCGAAAGCGCGCCCAGTCGATCACCTGCGAATAGGCCGAGAAACCGGCGACGACCATCTTCGGCCTGTGCTCCAGCGCCAGGCGCTCGACTTCGTCATAGTCGATCAGGCCCTGGTCGTCGACGCCGTACTGCACCGCGTGGAACAGCTTGCCCGAGGCGTTGACCTTGGCTCCGTGGGTGAGGTGGCCGCCGTGCGCCAGGCTCATGCCGAGGATGGTGTCGCCCGGCTGCAGCAGGGCGAAATACACGGCCTGGTTGGCCTGCGAGCCCGAATGCGGCTGCACGTTGGCGTAGTCCGCGCCGAACAGCTCCTTGACGCGCTCGATGGCGAGCCGCTCGGCCACGTCCACGTACTCGCAGCCGCCGTAGTAGCGCTTGCCGGGATAGCCTTCGGCGTACTTGTTGGTGAGCTTGGAGCCCTGCGCCTCCATCACCCGCGGGCTGGCGTAGTTCTCGCTGGCGATCAGCTCGACGTGATCTTCCTGGCGCTGCGATTCGGCGGCGATGGCGCGGGCCAGTTCCGGGTCGAACGCGGCGATGGTGCTGGTTTGGTCGTACATGCGGAGAACCTCGATGGGCCGATCCGGCATGATAACGCGGGCGGGGGCATTGTTCCCCGGTCCCGGCGTGCTTCCGGTCCCGGCAGCCGCCCGCCGTCATGCCGATCGCCCCACCCGGCTCCAGTCCAGCCTGCGCGTGGCCAGCATCACCCCGGCGAGGAGGGCAAAGAGCACCAGCGAACCCATCAGCAGCGCGTAGTCCTCCGACTGCAGCAGGCCGTAGAGCAGGCCATACAGGCCTGCCACCAGCGCGCCGAACAGCCAGCCGCGGCGCGCGCCGCCCAGCACCGGCACCATGTAGGCCCCGATCAGGGCCGAACACACCGCCGCCGCGAGCAGGTAGGCCCAGCCAAAGTCGATGTGCTCGGAAAGTGCGAGCAGCAGCAGGAAGAAGATCGCCAGCGCCGCGCCGGTGAGGCCGTACTGCAGCGGGTGCACCGCCACCGCGCGCAGCGCCTCGGTGAAGAACACCGCGCCGAACACCAGCACGAGCAGCAGCAGGGCGTACTTCATGGCGCGATCGGTCTTGACGTAGCGATCCACCGGGTCCATCAGGCGCACCCCGAAGGCGGCACCGTCCAGACCTTCGCAGAAGGACTGTTCCGTCCCGCAGCGCGAAAGCGCCTGCAGCGAGGTGTTGGAAAGCCGCGACAGGCTCCATCCCGCAGTGAATCCGGTTTCGCTCACCTGCGAATCATCGGGCAGGCGCTGGCCCTGGAAGCTGGGGTGCGGCCAATCGGCCGCCACCGACACCTGCACCTCGCCGGCCAGCGGCGTCCACTGCAGCGACTGGGTTCCGATGATCTGCGCGTCCAGCGCGAGATCCAGCGACGCCCCGGCGGTCAAGCCCGCAGCGTCCAGCGGCACGTGTACGCCTTCCCTGACGAAAGCCAGCAGCGCACCGGGCTCGACGCGCTGTTCGGCACCGTTCACCCGCACCCGGATGCGCTGGATGCCGCGCGCATCGCCCAGACCCAGCACCAGCGACGCGGAAACCCAGCGGTGCCCGATGCGCTCGCCTTCGATCGGCGGGGCTTGGGGCAGGACGAACCGCGCCGTGAGGTCCACCTGATCGGTATACACCAGCGCACCGAACAGCCCGCGGCGGCGCTCGCGCGCGCTCAGGCGGCTGTCGATGGCGAGCGTTTCGGGTGCGACCAGCCGGTGCGTCTTGCGCTTCACCTCCTCGCGGCGCACCTCCTCGCCCTGCCCGCCTTGGTGCAGGCGGCGCGTGCGCAGCACGATGTCCTCCGATTCGATCAGCAGCAGCGGGCCGATCAGGTGCTGGGCGCGGCTGCTCGCGCGCGCGATGTCCTCGGCCACCTCGCGCCCGCGCGCCTGTCGTTCGTACACCAGCCCCTTGAGCATGAAGACCGGGACCAGCAGTCCGATCAGGATGACGCCGATCAGGGCGAGTTTCAGGAATGCGCGCATGGGATGACAGCTCGGGCGAGGAAGGAGGCGGCGCCATCTCATCCCAAGCCGCGGGCGATTCGCGGGCAGGAAACCGCCGAGCGCGGGCAAACCGCGGGCGGCGGCGGGATCAGGCGTCCGGATACGCCCAGGCGAACACGCGCGCCAGCTCGGCGGCGTACCAGTCGCGAATCCCGGCCGCATCCAGATCGCGCGGGCACGCGCCCAGCGCCGCCGCACAGTCGAAAAACCCGGGGCGTGGTACGCCACTGCCGGCCTGGCTTGTGACCAGCGCGGCGCGCAGCGGCCGCCCGGCCTGCGCATCCTGCGCGGCGAGCCGCTCCAGCGCCGCAGTCAGCGGGGCCATCGCCGGGCTGGGCAGGGCGAGGCGCTCGATCAGCTGGCGATAGGTGAGCGTCCCGCGCCGCGCGTGCGCCGCCGCCAGCTCGGCCAGCAGCGCGTTCCAGAAGGTGAATCCGCCCGTGTCCTCGTCCATCGCCTTCCCCGTCCGGAATCCCGTACCCGGCATCCGGAGCCCGCCTCGCCCCGGCCACGCGGCGAAACCAGACCTGACCCGGACCCGACACCCGCGCCCCGCGACAGGCTGCCGCCGCGCGCGAGCCGCTATACTTGGCGGCTTCCGATTCTCGATCAACGGTGCCCGCACAGGCGGGTGCCGCAGCCTCCTGCAGGAATTCCCATGTCGCAATACATCTACACCATGAACCGCGTGTCCAAGGTGGTCCCGCCCAAGCGGCAGATCATCAAGGACATTTCGCTCAGCTTCTTCCCCGGTGCCAAGATCGGCCTGCTGGGCCTCAACGGCGCGGGCAAGTCCACCGTGCTGCGCATCATGGCCGGCGTGGACACCGATTTCGAGGGCGAGGCGCGCCCGCAGCCGGGCATCAAGGTCGGCTACCTGCCGCAGGAGCCCCAGCTCGATCCCGAGCAGACCGTGCGCGAGGCGGTGGAAGAAGGCGTGGGCGAAGTGCTCCAGGCCCAGGCCGCGCTGGAAGCCGTGTACGCCGCCTACGCCGAGGAAGGCGCGGATTTCGACGCGCTCGCCAAGGAGCAGGAGCGCCTCGAAGCCATCCTCGCCTCGGGCGATGCGAACACGCTGGAACAGCAACTCGAAGTGGCCGCCGACGCCCTGCGCCTGCCGCCCTGGGACGCCAGGATCGGCAAGCTCTCCGGCGGCGAGAAAAGGCGCGTGGCGCTGTGCCGCCTGCTGCTGCAGAAGCCCGACATGCTGCTGCTGGACGAACCCACCAACCACCTCGACGCCGAATCGGTGGAATGGCTGGAGCAGTTCCTGCACCGCTATCCGGGCACCGTCGTGGCCGTTACCCACGACCGCTACTTTCTCGACAACGCCGCCGAATGGATCCTCGAACTCGACCGCGGTCGCGGCATTCCGTGGAAGGGCAACTACACCGACTGGCTGATGCAGAAGGACGAGCGCCTCAAGCAGGAAGAAAGCCAGGAAAAGGCGCGCCAGAAGGCCATCCAGAAGGAACTGGAGTGGGCGCGGCAGAACGCCAAGGGCGGCCGCTCCAAGGGCAAGGCGCGACTGGCGCGGATCGAGGAGCTGCAGTCGGTCGACTACCAGCGCCGCAACGAAACCAACGAGATCTTCATCCCACCCGGCGAGCGCCTGGGCAACAAGGTGATCGAGTTCAAGAACGTCTCCAAGAGCTTCGGCGACCGCCTGCTGATCGACGACCTGTCGTTCTCGGTGCCGCCCGGTGCCATCGTCGGCATCATCGGCCCCAACGGCGCGGGCAAATCGACCCTGTTCAAGATGATCATCGGCAAGGAAAAACCGGATTCGGGCAGCATCGAAACCGGCCCCACCGTGCAGCTGGCCTACGTCGACCAGAGCCGCGACGCGCTGGAAGGAAACCACAACGTGTTCCAGGAAGTCTCCGGCGGCTCGGACATCCTCAACATCAACGGCATCGAGATCCAGTCGCGCGCCTACATCGGCCGCTTCAACTTCAAGGGCCAGGACCAGCAGAAGATCGTCAGCTCGCTTTCCGGCGGTGAACGCGGTCGCCTGCATCTGGCCAAGACCCTGCTGCAGGGCGGCAACGTGCTGCTGCTCGACGAGCCCTCCAACGACCTCGACGTGGAGACCCTGCGCGCGCTGGAAGACGCCCTGCTGGAGTTCCCCGGCAACGTCTTCGTGATCAGCCACGACCGCTGGTTCCTGGACCGCATCGCCACCCACATCCTCGCCTTCGAGGGCAACTCGCACGTGGAGTTCTTCCAGGGCAACTACCGCGAGTACGAGGAAGACAAGAAGCGCCGCCTCGGCGACGACGCCGGCCCCAAGCGGCTGAGGTTCAAGGCCTTGAAGTAAGGACGGGATTCGGGATTGGGGATTCGGGATTCGTGAAAAATGCGCGGCTCGCGCAGGTCGGGGCTACGTCCCCGACGCATCCTTGCGGTAGCGTGTGGCCAAGCCGTCGGCACCAAACAGGAGCAAGCACTATGGATCACCCGCTGGTTTCCATCCTGATCCGCAGCATGGATCGCCCCACCCTGCAACGCGCCATCGCCTCCGCCGCGGCGCAGACCTGGCCGAACCTGGAAATCGTCGTGGTCGCGGCCTGCGGCAGCCGCCACAGCCCCCCCCCGCCGCAAATCGACCGCTGCGCCTGATCTACCCTGAGCCCGACCGGCTGCTCAGCCGTCCCGAAGCGGCCAACCTCGCGCTCGATTCCGCGCGCGGGGAATGGCTCAACTTCCTCGACGATGACGACGAATTCCTGCCCGGGCACGTCGCTGCCCTGATGTCGGCCACCGGTGCCAGCGCCCAGCGCCTGCGCTATTCGCGCACCGAGATCCGCGACCCCGACGGGGTGAAAACCGGCTACACCGGCAGCCGCGGCTTCCACGTCCAGCTCTACTACCAGGCGCGCTGCACCATCCACTCCGCCCTGTTCCACCGCAGCCTGGTCGAGGAAGGCGCGCGCTTCGATCCCGCGTTCCTGCTGATGGAAGACCGCGACTTCTTCGTGAACTGCGCCTCCCGCACCGCGTTCGGCTTCGTGGACGCCACCACCTGCATCTGGCACGCCCACATCGGCGAATCGGGCATGGGGCACGGGGTGAACGCCGATCCGGCGATCCGCGAACGCTACCTGCCGATGCTGCACGCGAAGTGGGAACACCTGTTCGACGAGTGGCGAAGCCAGCTTCAGGGGCTGCTGTTCTACGGCCAGCACCTGATCCGGGAAAACAAACCAGGCGAAGCGCTCCAGTACCTCGAACAGGCGGTTCGCGTCGCACCCCGGGACATCAACGCGCTCAACCTGTGCGGCATGGCGAACCTGCATGCCGGAAACCCCGCGCGCGCCGAACAGCTCATGCGGCAGGCCGTCGCCCTGCTGCCCGGCAACGCGCACTTGCGGGAGAACCTCGAACTCATCCGCGAGGTCGCGGCTGCGCCCGACGTCGGACGCAGCCGCGGCTAGAATGCCGCACGGTTCCGACACGCAGGACACGACGGCATGGGCTTCATCAACAAACTCCGCAGCCGCTGGCACGAAGCCGAAACCCTGCTCTGCGTCGGGCTGGACCCGGACCCGGCGAAGTTCCCGGCGCATCTGGCCGGCGATCCGGATCGGCTGTTCCGCTTCTGCCGCGAGATCGCGGACGCCACGGCGCAGTTCGCCTGCGCCTTCAAGCCGCAGATCGCCTATTTCTCCGCGCACGCCGGCGGCGAGGAGGCGCTGGCGCGGCTGATCGCCCATATCCACGCCGCGCACCCCGACGTACCGGTGATCCTCGACGCCAAGCGCGGCGACATCGGCAGCACCGCCGAACAGTATGTGGCTGAAGCCTTCGTGCGCTTCAACGCCGATGCGGTGACGCTCAACCCCTACATGGGCCGCGATTCGGCCGCGCCCTTCCTCGCGCACGCCAAGCGCGGCTGCATCTTCCTGTGCCACACCTCCAACCCGGGCGCACGCGATTTCCAGGAACTGGTGGTGGACGGTGAGCCGCTCTACCAGCACGTGGCCCGCACCATCGCGTCCGCGTGGAACGGCAGCGGCAACTGCGCGCTGGTGGTCGGCGCGACGTTCCCGGAAGAACTGCGCGTGATCCGCGAACTGGTGGGCGAGATGCCGCTGCTGGTGCCCGGCGTCGGCGCGCAGGGCGGCGACGTGGGCGCGGTGGTGAGGAATGGCCGGACTGCGGACGGCACCGGGCTGATGATCAACTCCTCGCGCGGCATCCTCTATGCCTCGCGCGGCGAGGACTTCGCCCAAGCCGCCGCGCGCGCCGCGCGCGCGCTGCGCGACGAGATCAACCGCTGCCGAAAGCGCTGAGGCGTGAAACGGCAGGGCGGCGCGCGATGGCGGAATCGCCTGCGGCGGTTCCGCCCTGCGGGAACTCCTGCCGTCATGCCCGCGCAGGCGGGCATCCAGCGACTTCAGGCCGTCGCGCCCACAAAGCGTCGCGCCGCACCCGCCGTGCGGGTGCGGCGGAAAGGGCTTCCCGTCAGCCCAGGCGCTGGCGCAGCAGGCCCAGGAGCCTGGCACCGGCCCCGCTGTTGATCTCGCGCCCGTCCGTGCTCGCGGCGGCGATGCGCGCGCCCTGGCCTTCGGGCGAGATGCGGATGAAGAAGGTCTCGCCTTCGTAGGCCACCGTGTAGACCCCCAGGAGCTGCGAGCGCTCGCTGATCGAGACGCCCTCGATGCGATCGAGCGCGATGCCGACGCGGCCGAACGCGCTGGCCGGCGTGTCGCTCAGGGTGAAGGCCTGCGCCGGCGCGGCCGCTGCCGCGGTCACCGCCGGGGCCGCGGGAATACGCAGGCCATCACCGGTGGCCGGCGCATCGAGATCCGGCGGAATGGACAGCGGACGCGATTCCGGCGGCAGCTCGTAGCCGGTCTTGCCGCGGAACATGCTGCATCCGGAGGTGGCCACCAGCGCGGCCGCGGCCAGGGCCAGGAGCAGGAAACGCGCATGCTTGGGAAGGCTGTTCATTGAAGGGGACACTCCGGGGTTCCGCGAGGATGGTGGGATGGGTTGCCGTCACGCGGCCGTCTTCGGCAGGAAGCGCGCTTCGAGGGCGTGCGCCTGCCGTGCGGCGGCCGCGGCGGCGTCACGATGCGGGGAGGATAGCGGCACGAGCGGCAGCCGCAAGCGATCCGCGCACAGCCCCAGCTGCGAAAGGATAGCCTTGACCGGGATCGGATTGGGCTCCAGCGCCAGCACCGGGAACAGCGCGGCGAGTTCCCCGTTCAGCTCACGCGCGCCGCGCGCATCGCCCGCGCGCGCGCGGGTCGAAAGCGCCGCCAGCGCCGCAGGAACGACGTTGGACGCCACCGAAACCACGCCGTCGGCGCCGCTCAACTGGGCCTCGCAGGCCGAGGCATCGTCGCCGCTGAGCACCGCAAAACCGGGCGAGCGCAGGGCCAGCAGCGCGGCGATGCGCGCCGCGTCGGGCACGGCCTCCTTGATGCCGACGATGCGCGGATCGGGCGCAAGCTGCGCCACCGTGTCCGGCAACAGATCCACGCCGGTGCGTGGCGGCACGTTGTAGAGAACGATCGGAGCGTCGAGCGCTTCAGCCACCGCTTCGAAGTGGCGGCGCAGGCCCTCCTGGGTGGGGCGCACATAGGGCGGCGTGGCCACCAGCAGGCCATCGGCACCGGCATCGCGGGCGCGGCGGCACTGTTCGATGGTGGCCTGCGTGGCCGGAAGCCCCGCGCCGGCGAGCACCGGGATCCGGCCCGCGACGGCATCGACCGCGCTGCGGATCAGCGCGCCGAACTCCGCCGCCGTGAGCATGGCCGCTTCGCCGGTCGACCCGGCCACGACCAGTCCGTGGATGCCGGCAGCGAGCTGGCCGTCAAGCAGCCGCCGCCAGGCGGCGGGATCGGTCGCGCCGGATTCGTCGAACGGCGTCACCAGCGCGGTAATGCAGCCGGAAAGTCGCAAGGGCATGGCCATTTCGGGAGGGTCGAGGATGTTACTTGCCGGCGCAAAGCACGGGCAAGTATGCTGGCCCTGCGGTTGCCCGCGCCTTCAGCGTCCACCGCCGGATGCACCCCCTCGCGCTTTTCGCGCCCCTGTCGGAATGTCGCCTTGACCGACCCTCAGCAACGCCCCAACACCAACGAGAACTACCTCCTCATCAACGCATTCGCGACGCACCCGGATTCGCCTCTCCTGGCGATTTCGCGGCGCATCGCCGACAGCGGCTGCAACCTGATCGACGCGCGCCTGTCCACGGTCGGGCGCGACGTGTCGGTACTGGCGCTGGCGATGGGGTCGTGGGATGCGGTGGCCAAACTCGAATCGGGCCTCGGTCGCCTGGAGCGCGAGGACGGGCTGCGCCTGGTGTGGTATCGCACCGGCCCCAAGCCGGAGCAGAGCAACCTGTTGCCGTATCTGGTCGAAGTGATCGCGGCCGACAAGCCGGGCATCCTGTTCCAGCTGGCCGACTTCTTCGACCGCCAGGGCATCACCATCGAGAGCCTGCACTCCTCGCGCTACCGCGCCATGCAGACCGGTGCCGACATGTTTTCCGCGCAGCTCACCGTGGGCATTCCCGCCTCGATGCACATTGCCGCGCTGCGCGATGATTTCCTGGAGTTCTGCGACCATCTCAACCTGGACGCGATCCTGGACCCGATGAAGTTCTGACCCCGATGATCCAGCCCGGCGACGCGGTTCCCGACCTTGCTTTCACCCTTTCCGACGGCAGCCAGGCGCGGTTTTCCGACTACGCCGGGCGCTGGCTGGTGCTGTACTTCTATCCGAAGGACAACACCTCCGGCTGCACCGTGGAAGCGGGCGATTTCCGCGACCTCGCGCCGCGCTTCGATGCCGAAGGCGCGCGCATCCTCGGGGTATCGCGCGATTCGGTGAAGTCGCACCAGGGCTTCATCGCCAGGCAGTGCCTTCCCTTCCCGCTGGTATCGGACGCCGACGAGACGCTGTGCCGCGCCTTCGACGTGATCCGGGAAAAGAACCTGTACGGCCGCAAGGTGATGGGCATCGTGCGCAGCACCTTCCTGATCGATCCCGACCTGCGCGTGGCCGAAGCCTGGCGCGCGGTCAAAGTGCCCGGCCACGCCGCGGCCGTCCTCGATGCGCTGCTCGCGCGGCGCTGAACTTCCCCACCACGGAACACCTATGACATCGAACCGGCGCATCTACGCACTCGACACCAACGTGCTGATGCACGACCCCACCGCACTGTTCAAGTTCGAGGAGCACGACGTGTTCCTGCCGATGACGGTGCTGGAGGAACTGGACGCCAGCAAGAAGGGCATGTCCGAGGCCAGCCGCAACGCGCGCCAGGTCAGCCGCTTCATCAACGAGCTGATCGAGGCGGACGGTGCCGACGGTATCGCCACCGGCCTGCGCCTGCGTCGCCCCGAGGGCCTGCAGCTGCGCGCCGCCGACCACACCGGCGTGCTGCTGTTCCAGACCCAGGTGCCCGATGCCACGCGCAACTTCGGCAAGGTCGCACCGGACAACCAGATCCTCTCGGCCATCCTGGCGCTGCGCGCCGAGCACATGGACCGCGACGTGGTGCTGGTGTCCAAGGACATCAACCTGCGCATCAAGGCCCACATCGCGGGCCTGCCGGCGGAGGACTACGAGAACGACCGCGCGCTCGACGATTTCAACCTGCTCTACACCGGTGCCGCGGCGCTGCCGCAGGATTTCTGGGACCGGCACGAGCGCGAGCTGCGCTCCTGGACCGAGCGCGGCCACAACTTCTACGAGGTCGAACGCCTGCCCGAGGAAGACTGGCATCCCAACCAGTTCCTCTATCTCCCCGGCGAGGAGGAGCTGGAGTTCCGCGTGGCGCAGGCCGATGGCTCGCGCGCCGTGCTGCAGGTGATCGACGACTACGCCAGCCAGGGCCATCAGGTCTGGGGCATCAGCGCACGCAACCGCGAGCAGAACTTCGCCCTCAACGCGCTGATGAACCCGGACATCGACTTCGTCACCCTGCTCGGCACCGCCGGCACCGGCAAGACCCTGCTGGCGCTGGCCGCGGGCCTGGCGCAGACGATGGATCAGCAGCGCTATCGCGAGATCATCATGACCCGCGCCACCGTTTCGGTGGGCGAGGACATCGGCTTTTTGCCGGGCACCGAGGAAGAAAAGATGACGCCGTGGATGGGCGCGCTCACCGACAACCTCGAAGTGCTCACCCACACCCCGCAGGAAGGCGGTGCCTGGGGCCGCGCGGCCACCAACGATCTGCTCTCCAGCCGCATCAAGATCCGCGCCATGAACTTCATGCGCGGACGCACCTTCCTGAGCCGCTTCGTGATCATCGACGAGGCTCAGAATCTCTCGCCCAAGCAGATGAAGACCCTGCTCACCCGCGCCGGGCCGGGCACCAAGATGGTGTGCCTGGGCAACGTCGAACAGATCGATACGCCCTACCTCACCGAAACCACTTCGGGGCTCACCTACGCGGTGGATCGCTTCAAGCACTGGCCGCACAGCGCGCACATCACCCTGCGCCGCGGCGAACGCTCGCGCCTGGCCGATTTCGCCTCCGAGGCGCTGTAGGCTGCGGAAAGGCGGCGCGAAATCCTTCGCGCCGCCCGCGCCTCACCCACCCGCCAGCGCGCGCAGGGTGATGCCGGTGATGTAGGCCAGATAGGTGCCGGTGGCATAGCCGACGGTGCCCAGCAGCACGCCGACCGGGGCGAGCGAGGGGTGGAAGGCCGCCGCCACCACGGGGGCCGACGCCGCCGCGCCGATGTTGCCCTGCGAGCCGATGGCGAAATAGAACAGCGGCGCGCGGGTGAGCTTGGCGGCAATCCAGAGGCAGGTGATGTGGGTGAGCATCCACACCACGGCCAGACCGAACAGCCAGGGGCGATCGAGCAGCGAGAGCAGGTCCATCTGCATGCCGATGCAGGCGATCAGGAAATACAGCAGCAGCGTGCCCACGCGCGAAGCGCCGGCACCTTCCAGCCGGCGCGCGCGGGTGAAGCTCAGGATCAATCCGAACGTGGTGGACAGCACCACCACCCAGACATAGGACGAGGTCAGGCTGAACTGCGAGGCCCAGGACACGTTGGCGGCGAACCAGTTCGCGATCGGCACCGCGAGCGCATGCGCCAGGCCCACGAAACCAAAGCCAACGCCCACGATCAGCATCAGATCTGTGAGGGTCGGGATGCGCGCGTGCTGGGCCTGATAGGCCTCCACGTGCGCGGTGAGCTCGTCCAGCGCGCGGGTATCGGCACCGCTGCGCGCATCGATTTCCCTGGCCCGCCCGGCGAGGAACAGCAGCACCGCCATCCACAGGCTGGCCACCGCCACATCCACCACGGCGAACTGCCCGAAGGTGGTCGCGTCGACCTGGAATACCTCGCGGATCGCCACCATGTTGGCACCGCCGCCGATCCAGCTGCCGCTGAGCGCGGCCATGCCGGCCCAGGTGTCGCCGGCCACGGTTTCCGGATGGATCCAGGAAAACAGCAGGAAGCTCACCACCGCACCGGCCATGATCCCGAAGGTGCCGGCGCAAAACACGATCAGGAGCTTCGGTCCGAGCTTGAAAATGGCGGGCAAATCGATCGAAAGCGTCAGCAGCACCAGCGCGCCGGGCAGCAGCACATCGCGCGCGATCGGGTTGTAGACCTTGGTGACGGTGCCGTCGAGCACGCCCGCGGTGTTGTAGATCGCAGGGATGAAGTAGCACAGCAGCAGCGCCGGCACGATTTTGAAAAAACGCTGCAGGAAAGGCGTCGGCCCGCTCGCAGCCCAGAAGATCAGGCCCAAGGTGGCCGCGATCAGGCCGAAGACGACGATGTCGTTGGTGATGAGCGGCGTGGTGATGTCTTGCATGGGCATCCTGCTGCGGGCGGAGTCGCCCGAAGCAGCCGGGCCGGAGCGCGACTATACTGACCGGCCCGCTTCTTCGTCATGCGCCCATGCATCCGAACTTCCTCGATTTCGAACAGCCCATCGCCGAACTGGAGGCGCGCATCCAGGAACTGCGCCACGCCGGCCAGGGCAGCGCGTTCGATATCGAAGAGGAAGTGGGCAAGCTGCAGGACAAGCTGCGCGCCCGCACCGCCGAGATCTTCCGTGACCTGACGCCCTGGCAGGTTTCCCAGCTCGCGCGCCATCCGCAGCGCCCGTACACGCTCGACTACGTGAAGCTCATGTGCGAGGAGTTCCACGAGCTGGCGGGCGATCGCGCCTACGCCGACGATGCCGCCATCGTCGGCGGCCCCGCGCGCATCGACGGGCGCGCGGTGATGCTCATCGGCCAGCAGAAGGGCCGCGATACCAAGAGCAAGATCAAGCGCAACTTCGGCATGCCGCGACCCGAGGGCTACCGCAAGGCGCTGCGCCTGATGCAGATGGCCGAGCGTTTCCGCCTGCCCATCCTCACCTTCATCGACACGCCCGGCGCGTATCCGGGCGTCGGCGCGGAAGAGCGCGGCCAAAGCGAGGCGATCGCGCGCAACCTGCTGGAGATGGCGCGCCTGCGGGTGCCCATCGTCTGCACCGTGATCGGCGAAGGCGGATCGGGCGGCGCGCTCGCCATCGGCGTCGGAGACCGCACCCTGATGCTCGAATACGGCACCTACTCGGTCATCTCGCCCGAAGGCTGCGCCTCGATCCTGTGGAAAACCGCCGAGCGCGCCAAGGATGCCGCCGAGGCGCTGGGCATCACCGCCCCGCGCCTGCTCGAACTGGGCCTGATCGATCAGATCGTGAGGGAGCCACTGGGTGGTGCGCACCGCGATCCGCAGGACATGGCCGCGCGCCTGAAGCAGGCCCTCCTGGGCCAGCTCGACCGGCTCGAACGCATCGATCCAGCCACCCTCATCGACCAGCGCTACGAGCGCCTGCGCGGCTACGGGCGCTTCCAGGCGGCCTGACACCCGACGCAACCGGGATCCGCGTTCCGGAAGCGAATCGGCCACCCTGGCCGCGCCATGCCCGGCCCAGGCGATCCGCAGCGGCCGCCCGCAATCGCGCGCAGCGGCAAATCCTCCTATGATGCGTGAAGTACCCGACGGACACGCCTCCCGGTGCCAGCCTGGCTTTCCAACCTCCTCCTGCCCCTGCGCTCGCTCCTTGGCAGCCGCCCGGCCGCCGCCAGCATGGGCGAGGTGGACGAGGAGCTTCGCGATGCCTTCCTCGCCGAACTGGGCGAGATGATCACCGCCGCAAATGGAGCGCTGGCCGATCTGCGCGCCAATCCGTCCGACGCGACGCTCGCCAGAACGCTGGGGCGCTGCTTCCACACGCTCAAGGGTTCGGCACCGCTGGTGGGCGCGCCGGCACTGGCCGATCTGGGCCGCGCCGGCGAGAACATGATGCAGCGTGCGGCGGAGAGGCGTATCGTCAGTGCGCACCAGATGCAGGCCATCGAGAGCGCCATCGTGCTGTTGCCGGTCTGGAAGGACGCCCTGCGCAACGGCCGCGCCACGCCCCCGGGCACGAGCCAGGCGATTGCACAGCTTGAGCGGGGAACGGCGTAACGCCGGCACGCGGGGAACCAGGCCGGGCGCGACAGCCACGACCCGGCACGCCCTGTCGCCGCACGACACTGCGCCTGGACCGGTTGCAGGAACACCCGCGTGATTGACCCGGACGAGGAGTCAAGGAAATGAAAGCATGGGCAGCATGGATTCTTGCCGGCGCGCTGGTCGCCTGTCCGGCCTCGGCCGGAAACGGCATCTGGACCTCCGACGGCCCCTGGGGCGGCAGCATCTACGCGCTGCACGTCAATCCAGCCACGCCCAGCATCCTGTACGCCAGCACCCGCGGCGGCATCTTCCGCAGCGACGATGCCGGCGTGACCTGGGTCCGCAAGCAGGCAGGGTTCGGCGGCCGTGGGAACGTATACGCGGCCTTCGCCATGGATGCGCAGGCACCCGCGACGCTTTGGGCAGTGGATTCGTTCGGGCGGGTCAACCGGAGCACCGACGCGGGCGAGAACTGGGCGCAGACCGGTTACACCGTCCCGACCGGCTACGCCGTCGCCGTGGTCGACGCACCGGGCAGCACGGGTCGGCTCTACGTGCTGCCCGCCGGTGCGCCCGGCATCCTCGTCAGCAGCGACAACGGCACCAGTTTTTCCGCCCTTGCCAGCGGCCTTCCGACCACGGCCTCGATCAACCGCCTCGCGATCGATCCTGCCGATCCGCTGCGCATGATCGCAGGCACGGATCAGGGAGAGGCCGATCCGCTGCATCCAGCAACCCTGTTCCTGTCCACGGACGGCGGAGCCACCTGGTCCGGCACCCTGACCCAGGGAATAGCGCCCGATTTCTTCCACGGGTGGGTGCAGTCGATCCGCTTTGGTGCCGGCAACACGGTGTACGCCACGATCGCCAACACCATGTACCGAAGCGATGACAAGGGTCTGACCTGGAACGGACCGATGGCCGTTGGGGAAGCGAGCTGGGTTGAACCAGATCCTGTCATCCCCAACACCGTGATGGCGGGCGGCCGAGCCGGCGTGAAGCTCTCCCTCGATGGCGGCGCAACGACAGCGCCGCGCAATGTCGGCCTCCTGGTTGCGGCAGGCGTCCCGGCCACGGTCACGACCATCCTGATGCACCCGGACTATCCCACCACACCGCACCTGTGGATCGGCACGGAAGACGCCGGCATCTACTTCAGCGCGGACAACGCCGCTACCTGGAACGCGCGCAACGACGGCCTCGCCGGTACCAATATCCGGGCCCTGGCGATGTTCCACAGCGCCAGCACCCATCGCCTGTTCGCCGGCTACGGCGATTCATCCCGCCCATCGCCCGCGCTGTTTCGCGGCAATACCACGGCACCGGGTGCGGCTTTCTCGTGGGCACCGTCCAATACCGGCCTTGCGGCCTACCAGATCCGCGCGCTGGCCATCGATCCGACCACGACGGGCAGCGGCATCGGCAGCACGCGGATTTTCGCGGCCGGTCGAGCAGGCCAGGTCTCCTTGCCTGCGGATGCGCGCAACGGCGGTCTCTACCGCAGTTCGGACGGCGGCAATACCTGGAGCACCATCGATGCCGGGCTGCCGCTGCATCCGGGCTTTGCAACTCCCTTCGTGGGCACCGTGCGTGCCCTGGCGCTTGATCCGCGCTCCTGCGCGTCGCCGCCACCCGCCGGCCCCTGCGTCACGGGACCGCTGCAGACCCTCTATGCCACGGCGAACGGTGTCGTGGACGGATCAACGGGCACCGTCAGCTTCCGCATCCTGAAGAGCACCAACGGCGGGAACTTCTGGACAAGCAGTGACAGCGGCCTGCCCCAGCCGGTACCCACGGGTGCCGGATTCAATGAGAACGTGATTCCGGTGCCGATCGTGGTCAATCCGATCAATCCGCAGGAGCTCTTCGTGGGCACTTTTTCCGGTGGGACGGACGGCGCGCCGCCCACCATCGCCAGCGGCGTGTTCCGCAGTACCGACGGCGGGGCCACCTGGAGCCACCGCAGCAACGGTTTGCCGCGCGTTGCCGGCTCGACCGACACGGCGTTCGATGTCCTGAGCCTGGCCATCAACCCGACCAATCCGGCTGAAATCTGGTGTTCGGTGATCGACCTGGTCGGGGGAACGGGCGAGGGCGGGATCTATCGAACCGTCGACGGCGGGGCCAACTGGGCCAACAGCAGCACCGGGCTGCTGTCCGTCGATATCCGCGCCATCCACGTCGATCCCGCCACGCCGGGCGTGCTCTACGCGTCCGGCGGCGGCACCGATGCCAACCCCGGAAACATCTACAAAAGCACCGACAGCGGTGCCAGCTGGCAGTCCATCAGCGTCGGTCTGCCGGCGGATGCGGCACTCGCGCTGTTGGCGGACCCAGTGGAACCCACGGTGCTCTACGCCGGAACGACGAGCGGCGTCTGGAGCCTGACCCAGGTCGCCGATGCCGATGGCGACGGTGTGCCCGATTCGGTCGAGATGTCGGCCCCCAATGCAGGCGACGGCAACGGCAACGGAATTCCCGATCACCTCGAATCCCACGTCGGATCGCTCACCAGCGCCACGGACGGAAGCGCTGCGCGCCCACTGGCACCGGGCCGGTACTTCACCGTGGCCATCACGTCGCTGGCCGGAAGCTGCACCCAGGCAGTCGACGTGCAATCGGTTTACGCCGCCTATCACGGTGCCGACCGTGCCGCCGACGGCGACCGGTTCGCCTATCCTCACCAGCTCGCGCGCTTCGAGATCAGGGACTGCGACAGCGCCAGCGTGACGCTAAAGTTCCACGGTGCCCGGTTCGGCACCTCCGACAGCCTGCGCTTTTACGGGCCATCCTCTCCGGGTGACCCGGAGACGATCGGCTGGCACGACTTCAGCTCGCGCGCCGTTCGCATCGCGCAGGACACCTGGCGGTTGACGCTGGACAACGGCGAGTTCGGCAGCTACCGCCCGGGCACCGCCCATTCGATCCTGTTCGAAGGCGGCCCGGCCTGGAAGGGCGGGCTGTTCCGCGACGACTTCGACTGAGCGCTGCGGCCGTTTGCGTGGGCCGCATCGCTACGTCGATGCGGCTCAGGGCACCGGAAGTCGCGCAGCCCGCACAGGTAGTGGCGCGGTGCCGCGACGCCTGCCGCAGGCGCAGGGCCAAGATCATCGCGGAACGCGGCTGCGGGGTGATTCTGCCAGCCGTCGGGAAGGCACAGGTCCATCACGCGCCCTCCGCCGATTCGGCCACGGCATCCGGCCGCAGCGCCAGCCCGATCAGGACCATCGCCACCGCCCAGCCAATCGGACGGCGGGTGCCCTCTTCACGGCTCTGCCCGCGCACGGCGGGCGCACGCGCATCCGACCCGCGCGCCGGCTGCGAATCGGCGGCCGGCGCGGCATCACGGCGTGGCGCATCGCCCGGCGGCTGTGCCAGCGCCGGCTGCGCCGCAAGCGCAAACAGCGCCGCCATCGCGCCCGCGGCGCGGCGCGCATCCCTGCGGAACAGGGTCGGCTTGCGCGTCATTCGATGGGTTGTGCTCATCTCGGCCTCCAACGCGGGGCATTGGTCCGCGCGTGGTGCCATGCAAACCCTCCGCGCTGGCCGCAGCGCGGCCGCGGGCGGGCACCGCGGCTACCGGATGTGGCGATTTGCGGGCGCGGCGTTGCCCGCTCCCGGAGCGCCGCCTATCCTCGTTGCACCTGCACTCCCGGGCCTGCCGCATGTCCCGCACCATTGCCATCGTCGAGGACGAACCCGCGATCCGCGCCAACTACGTGGATGCGCTCACGCGCTACGGCCACCGCGTCGTGGCCTTCGCCAACCGGCCCGACGCACAGCAGGCGTTCGCGCTGCAGCTTCCCGATCTGGTGATCATCGACGTGGGGCTCGGCGAGGAGCCGGAGGGCGGTTTCGACCTGTGCCGCGAATTGCGCGCGCGCTCGGCGACGCTGCCGATCCTGTTCCTGACTGCGCGCGACTCGGATTTCGACGTGATCTCCGGCCTGCGCCTGGGCGCGGACGACTACCTCACCAAGGACATTTCCCTGCCCCAGCTCACCGCGCGGGTGCAGGCACTGTTCCGCCGCACCGAGGCGCTGCGCGCACCGCAGGCGCGCGAGACGGTGATTGCCCTGCGCGGCCTGCGCCTGGAGGCCGAGCGTATGCGCGTGACCTGGAACGACGAGGTCGTCCCGCTCACCGTCACCGAGTTCTGGATGGTGCACGCCCTCGCCCACCGCCCCGGCCACGTGAAGTCGCGCGAACAGCTCATGCGCGAAGCGCAGATCGTGGTGGACGATGCCACCGTGACCTCACACATCAAACGCATGCGCAAGAAGTTCGTTGCGATCGATCCCGCATTCGACGAGATCGACACCGTGCACGGTGCCGGCTACCGCTGGCGCTCCTGAGGGCCACCGTTTTTTGCTGCACTGCGGATTGCATCCGCTGGCGTATGGTCGTCTACTTGCGCCGCTCCGGGTCAGGGGGGTCGCGCGCGCGACCGGGACCTGGAGCCGACGCGCCGGCAGCTGCCGGTACACATCACTCGGGGTTTGGGGAAAATCGATCATGCAGAAGTACCTGACGCACTTCACCGGGCGCACGCTCGGCCTGTCCATCGCACTCGCGCTGGGCGTGACGTTCACCGCCGGGGCACAGATCGTGCCCAAGCAGCTTTCGGGCCCGCCGTCGGATTTCCAGAGCATGCGCTCACCCGACCCGGTCGAATCGGCCATCCACTCGCACAGCGCGATGGTGCCGGTTTCCATGATCGAGAAGAAGGGTGGCACGGGCTGGAGCTCCACCATTCCGGTCGAGGACAACGCGCTTCGCTTTGCCCTTCTGACGCCCGGCGGCATGCCGTGGGACGTGTCGCTTTCCGGCCCGTCCGGGCAGAAGCTGCGCGCCGCCGATACCGCCAAGAGCGCGAGAGCCTCCAGCTTCGGCATGGGTGAGGCGCAGGTTCCGGCGCAGATGTACAGCTTCCCCAGCCTTGCTTCGGGCAACTGGAAGATCGAACTGGAGGGCAGCGCCAAGGCGGCCTCGCAGGGCTATCTCCTGATCGAAGGCAGCGCCTCCACCGGGCTGACCTCCTATCCGACCCACAGCCGCCAGCTGGTCGGCCAGACGATGGGCCTGACCGCGCAGCTCACCGCGCTCGATGCCTCCGAGAAAGCCATCACGGGCGCGGGCGCAGGGCGCATCGAGCGTGCCGAGATGGAAGTCACCGCGCCCAGCGGCAAGATCCAGCGCATGGCGATGTTCGACGACGGCCGGCACGATGACGGTGCCGCCGGCGACGGCATCTTCGGTGCCGCGTTCACCGCCTCCGAGGCCGGCAGCCACGTCGCCCAGGTCGTCATCGAGGGCGTGGACCGCAACGGCAACCGCGTGCTGCGCACCGCCGAGCACCTGCTTGCCTTCGTCAACCCGACGCTCTCGCTGGCCGGCAGCCGCGCCACCGCGACCGCCGCCAAGAGCGCCACCCCGCGACTGACCATCAACATCCCCGTCACCGCGCCGAAGAACGCTTCGCACTACCGCAGCTACGCGGAAGTCTGGGGGCGCGACGCGCGCGGCAACGAGGTGCCGGTGGCGTGGGTGGGCGGCATGGTGACGCCTGAAGCAGGCAAGTTCGGCCTGGGCTTCGACGAGCGCTGGATCGCCAAGTCCGGCGCACAGGCACCGTTCGAGCTGCGCAACCTGCGCATCGAAGACCCCGACACCTCGGTCACGATCGCCTCCAGCGCGCGCATGGGACTCAGCCTGCCCGCGCTGCGCGTGCGTGCCAAAGCGGCGGACATCGAGATCGACGAAATGATGACGATGGGCCCGCGTCCGGTCGAAGCCGCACAGGCCAAGGGCGTGGGCAAGCGCCTGCTGCTGGTGCACGGCTACTGCTCGGGCGGCGTGTGGCCGGCAGCCCAGTTCGGTACCTCGTCCACCTTCCTGGACAAGAACCAGAATCGCAGCCACGACTACTTCGCACGTCTGATCAAGTCCTTCGGCAGCACCTGGAACTCCTTCGGCGTGGTGGCGCACAGCCAGGGCGGCGCAGCCTCCCTGCACCTGTACACCTACTACTGGAGCGGTCTGGACAACGCCACCGGCAGCCGCCTGATCCAGTCGGTCGGCACGCCGTACAAGGGCACCAACCTCGCCGGCATCCTCGCCAAGCTCGGCAACTGGTTCGGCGTGGGCTGCGGCAAGAACACCGACCTGAGCTACAGCGGCGCCAGCGCCTGGCTGGCCGGCATCCCCAACTCCGCCCGCGCCAAGGTCAACTACTACACGACCTCGTTCAAGCTCACCAACTGGTACACCAACGACTACTGCAACGCGGCCACCGACCTGGTACTCAGCGACCCGGAAGACGGCACCACCGAGAAGGCCAACGGCCAGCTCCCCGGCGCGGTCAACCGCGGTCACGTCGAAGGCCAGTGCCACACCGCCGGCATGCGCGACCCGGCGCAGTACCTCAACGCCTCACGCAACGCCACGATGAACAGCAACGCGGCGCGCTGATCCCGCAACAATGGCGATTCCGGCGGCCCGCACTTCGGTGCGGGCCGTTTTTTGATGGGGCACGGGTACGAAGCCGGCGGCACGGCGCAGTCACAGCCCCTCGATCGGCTTCGCCGCATCCTGCCGTTGCCGCCGGGCGGAGTCTCCCGGGCGATCGGCTTTGCAAGCGGCCTGGCCGCGGCAATCACGCTGCACATGCAGGTGTCGCACCTGCCTCTGGTGCCCGCCTCGCACTGCTTTGCCTGGGCTACTATTGGCCGGGTTCCCGGCATGAAAGGACCGCAGCCTTCATCCGGTGGCTGTGCACTGGGCGCGCGGTGTTGCCCCCATTTCAATGCGGCCGCCTTCGCGGCACACAGGCGGCCATGTCGTGAACACCCCAACCCCGCGCAAGGACAACCGCGTGCCGCAGCTCGAAAACCTCCGCATTGCCATCGTCGGCCTGGGCTACGTCGGCCTGCCGCTGGCGGTCGAATTCGGCAAGCGCTATCCGACCATCGGCTACGACATCCGCGCCGGGCGCATCGCCGAACTGCGCGCGGGGCGCGACAGCACGCTGGAAGTGGAACCCGAACTGCTGGCGCAGGCCGATCGGCTGCGCTTCACCGACGCGCTGGACGAACTGCGCGACTGCAACGTCTACATCGTCACCGTCCCGACCCCGATCGACGCCGCCAAGCGCCCCGATCTGACCCCGCTCATCCGCGCATCGGAAGCCATCGGCACCCTGCTCAAACCCGGCGACACGGTGATCTACGAATCCACCGTGTTCCCCGGCTGCACCGAAGAAGTCTGCGTCCCGATCCTGGCGCGCGTTTCCGGCCTGCGCTACGAAGCCGCGCCCGATGGCCCCCACTCCCCCGCGAGCGATGGAATGGGTTGGGGCGAAGGGGGCTCTCCATCGCCACGCCCCAACACCTTCGCCATCGGCTACTCGCCCGAACGCATCAACCCCGGCGACAAGGCCCACCGCGTCACCAGCATCCTCAAGGTCACCTCCGGCTCGAGCCCGGCCACGGCCGAGTTCGTCGACGCCCTCTACGCCAGCATCATCACCGCCGGCACCCACAGGGCACCGAGCATCAAGGTGGCCGAAGCCGCAAAAGTCATCGAAAACACCCAGCGCGACCTCAACATCGCCCTGGTCAACGATCTGGCCATCCTCTTCGGCAAGCTCGGCATCGACACCCTCGACGTGCTCGAAGCCGCCGGCACCAAGTGGAACTTCCTGCCGTTCCGTCCCGGCCTCGTGGGCGGGCACTGCATCAGCGTGGATCCCTACTACCTCACCCACAAGGCGCAGGAAGTCGGCCACCACCCGCAGGTCATCCTCGCGGGACGACGCACCAACGACGGCATGGGCGGCTACGTGGCCGACCAGACCATCAAGCTCATGCTTCGCCGGGGCATCAACCCGGTGCAGGCGCGCATCCTGATCCTGGGCCTGGCCTTCAAGGAAAACTGCCCGGACCTGCGCAACACCCGCGTGGTGGACATCGTGGCGGCGCTGCGCGACTACAGCGCGCAGGTGGATGTGTTCGATCCCTGGGTGGATGCCGATGAAGCGCAGCGCGAATACGGCATCCGTCCGATTGCGACACCGGAGCAGGGTGCCTACGACGCCATCGTGCTGGCCGTGGCGCACGACGTATTCGCGCGCATGGGCGGCACCGGCGTGCGGAGCCTGCTCAGCGCTCGCGGCGGCATTGTTTATGACGTGAAGCACCTGCTGCCGCGCGAGATGGTCGACGGGAGGCTGTAGATGGATCCCTCGCCTCTCCACGCCCCGGCCTGCGACTCCGCGCGCCACCATCAGCACCTCTCCTGCGGCTGCCGTCATCCGGAGTGACGCCATGAAAATCCTCGTCACCGGCACCGCCGGCTTCATCGGATCGCACGTGGCGCAGCGTCTGCTGGCGCGTGGCGATGAGGTCGTGGGTATCGACAACCTCAACGACTACTACGACGTCGCCCTGAAAAAGGCGCGGCTGGCGCGGCTGCTGGACGATTCGCGCTATGCCCACGTCGCCGCCGACCTGGCCGATCGCGACGCGATGGAAGCGGCGTTCGCGCGGCACCGGCCGCAGCGGGTGGTCAACCTTGCGGCACAGGCAGGCGTTCGCTACGCGGCGGAGAACCCGCACGTCTATGTGTCCAGCAACGTCACCGGCTTCCTGCACGTACTCGAAGGCTGCCGCCATCACGGCGTGGAGCATCTGGTCTATGCCTCCACCAGCTCGGTGTACGGTGCCAACCGCGCGATGCCTTTCTCCGAACACCGCGCCGCCGAGCATCCGCTGACCCTGTACGCGGCGAGCAAGAAGGCCAACGAGATGATGGCGCACAGCTACGCCCACCTGTACGGCCTGCCCTGCACCGGGCTGCGGTTCTTCACCGTCTACGGGCCGTGGGGCCGGCCGGACATGGCCCTGTTCCTGTTCACCCGGGCGATCCTCGCGGGCGAACCGATCAAGGTCTTCAACCACGGCCGCCACAAGCGCAGCTTCACCTACATCGACGACATCGTCGAAGGCCTGATGCGTGCGCTCGACCACGTGCCGGCAAAGGACGCGGACTGGGATGCACTGCGGCCGGATCCGGCGAGCAGCGGCGTGGCACCGTATCGGCTGTACAACATCGGCAACGAGGAAATGGTGGAACTGCTGCGCTACATCGAGGTGCTGGAAACCTGCCTCGGACGCAAGGCGCAGATGCAGATGCTGCCGCTGCAGGCGGGCGATGTCCCCGACACCGAGGCCGACGTGTCCGATCTGATCGCGCAGGTGGGCTACCGCCCGCAGGTGACGGTGGAGGAAGGCGTGGCGCGCTTCGTGGACTGGTATCGGGAGTACTACCGGGTGTGAGGCAGCCCGGGCCGGCTCCTGCACGTTCGCGGCGCAGGAACGGGACACCCGCCTGACTCCAGCGTGCTGTGCCTGCCCGCAGGAAAAGTCAGGTGAAAAAAAGGCGCGGATAGCTATCCGCGCCGTCTTGGCCGTCCCTGGCCCGGGGTCGGCATGCGCCGACCGGTTTTTGATCATGCTCTCAGAGTGCGGGCGCGACCGGTGCCGGCGGCATGGTACCGGACGGCTTTTTGGCAACGGGCTTTCTGGCTGCGGCCTTCTTTGCAGCGGGCTTCTTGGTCGCCGCCTTCTTGACCGGAGCCTTCTTCGCTGCGGCCTTCTTGGCCGGAGCCTTCTTCACCGCCGCCTTCTTGGCCGGAGCCTTCTTCACTGCCGCCTTCTTGGCCGGAGCCTTCTTCACCGCCGCCTTCTTGGCCGGGGCCTTCTTCACCGCCGCCTTCTTGGCCGG
>NZ_JBBDHC010000020.1:0-58238 GCF_037203605.1 Denitratimonas tolerans | reverse complement strand
CCAGCGGACGCGTCGCCGCGCCCGCGTCTGCTGGACGAGGTGCGCGGCAGGCTCCGCCGGCTCGGGTTGGCGCGACGCACCGAGGAGGCGTACGTCGGCTGGATTCGACGCTTCATTCTCGCCAATGGCAGGCGGCATCCGCGACGGGGCGACCTGCGGCATGCCCCAGCTGCCGCCGTTCCAAAGCCCGTCGCCCGCGCAGGGGCGACCTACGACTGTGCTCCCGACTTGGGTCACCCGCGCAGGGGCGGCCTGCGGCGATGCTCCCAGCCTGAGCCGGATTATCTGAAGAAAGGTCTGAACAAGTTTCTGCCGTCGTGCCTCGCCGAATTGCTGTTTCTGATGGACGAAGGTCTGTCCACCCCATTCCCTGGCAGCAGCATGGATCCCGGCCTTCGCGGGGATGGCGGATAACGCGGTGGGCATTGCGGCCTGCGGGGACCATTGATCCGCCTTGCCTGACGGCCTGCGAACGCTTCGACGCGGGGTGGTGCGCGCGGGCTAGCTGTCGGGGATGGCAGCGCCGCCGAGCCCGAACTGCAGCAGCGCGGGGTTGCCGGTTTCCTCCGTGTACCAGTAGCCGAGTTTCTCCAGGTCTGCGGCGAAAGCGGCATCGTCGGATTCGGCCACTTCGAACCCGCACAGTACGCGGCCATCGGCGGCACCGTGGTTGCGATAGTGGAACAGGCTGATGTTCCAGCGGCTGCCGAGGGTTTCGAGGAAGTGGCGCAGGGCGCCGGGGCGCTCGGGAAACTCGAAACGGAAGATGCGCTCGCGCGCCAGCGGCGCGGGGCCGCCGACGAGGTAGCGCACGTGCTCGTGCGCGACTTCGCTGTCGGTGTAATCGGCCACGGGATATCCGGCACCTCGCAGGGTGTCGGCCAGGGCGGTGCGTTCGGCACCGCCGCCCTTGAGCGCGACGCCCAGATAAATCTGCGCGTTGCTGGAGCCGTGGTAGCGGTAGTTGAATTCGGTGATGGCGCGCTGGCCGATGGCGCGGATCAGGTCGAGATAGGCACCGCGCCGCTCCGGGATGGTCACGCCGAACAGCGCCTCGTGCTGTTCGCCCACGCCGGCGCGGTCGGAGACGTAGCCGAGACGATCGAAGTTCATGTTGGCACCGCTCAGCACCGCAGCGAAGGTGCGCCCGGTGCCGGGGTTGTTCGCGCACCAGCGCTTGATGCCGGCCACGGCGAGCGCACCGGCCGGTTCGACGATGGAGCGGGTGTCTTCGAACACGTCGCGGATCGCCGCGCATACCTGGTCCGAATCGACCGTGATGACTTCGTCGATGCGCCGCCGCAGAAGTTCGAACGGCAGCGCGCCGACCTGCCGCACCGCGCAGCCGTCGACGAAGATGCCGACGTGCTCCAGCGGCACCGGCTCGCCCAGCAGCATGGCGGCCTTGAGGCAGGCGGCGTCATCGGGCTCCACCGCGATCACGCGCACCGAGGGATCGAGCGCCTTGAGATAGGTGACCATGCCCGCCGCCAATCCGCCGCCGCCGACGGGAATGAACACCGCGTCGAGCCTGCCCGGATGCTGGGCCATCAGCTCCATCGCCACCGTGCCCTGGCCGGCGATCACGTCGGGGTCGTCGTAGGGATGGATCAGGATGCGGCCTTCGGCTTTTGCCAGCGCCATGCCGTGCGCCGCGGCATCGTCGTAGGAATCGCCGTGCAGCACCGCGCGCGCGCCCAGCGCTTCGACCGTGTCGGACTTGATGCGCGGCGTGGTGGCCGGCATCACGATCACCGCGTCGATGCCGAGTTTGCGCGCGCCCAGCGCCACGCCCTGCGCATGGTTGCCGGCGGACACCGCCAGCACGCCGCGCGCGCGTTCCTCGGGCGTGAGCCGCGCCAGGCGGGTGTAGGCACCGCGCAGCTTGAAGGAGAACACCGGCTGTTCGTCCTCGCGCTTGAGCAGCACGGTGTTGTTGAGGCGCGCGGAAAGGCGGCGCGCGAGGTCGAGCGGCGTGCGCTCGGCCACGTCGTAGACCGGCGCGGTGAGGATGGCGCGCAGCCAGGCGGTGTCGTCGTCGGAAGCGGGGTGCGGACGGTTCATGGGGTGGTGCTCATGCAGCTTCGCGCACGCGTGCTGCGACGTATTCGCCGGCCTGCGAGGTGGATACCGCGCCTTCGGCGGTGAGATCGCGCGTGAGCACACCGGCATCGAGCGCCTGCGACACCGCGCTTTCCACCGCGCGCGCTTCGGCGTCCAGTCCGAGCGAATGGCGCAGCAGCAGCGCGACCGAGAGCAGCGTCGCGTAGGGATTGGCGATGCCCTGCCCGGCGATGTCCGGGGCCGAGCCGTGGATCGGTTCGTACAGTCCCGCCCTGCCATCGCCGATCGAGGCGCTGGGCAAGAGGCCCATGGAACCGGCCAGCACCGAGGCTTCGTCGGTGAGGATGTCGCCGAACAGGTTTTCGGTGAGGATCACGTCGAAGCTGGCGGGGCGGTGCAGCAGGTGCATGGTCATCGCATCGACCAGCACGTGCTCGAATTCGATGTCCGGGAACTCGTCGCCGAACACGCGCGTGACCACGCTGCGCCACAGGCGCGAGGTTTCCAGCACGTTGGCCTTGTCGACGTGGGTGATCTTCTTGCGACGCCCGCGCGCGAGTTGTGCGGCGCGGCGGGTGACGCGCTCGATTTCCTCCACCGAATAGCGCGCCACGTCGAAGGCCACGCGGCCGTTGTCCTCGCGGCCCTTTTCGCCGAAGTAGGCGCCGCCCGTAAGCTCGCGCACGAACAGCAGGTCCACGCCCTCCAGCAGCTCCGGCTTGAGCGGCGCGAATTTGGCCGCCGCCGGATGCGGTGCGACCGGACGCAGGTTGGCATAGACGCCGAGGGTGGCGCGCAGTTTCAGCAAACCTTGTTCGGGACGCACGGGAGCGTTGGGATCGGACCACTTCGGCCCGCCGACCGCACCCAGCAGCACAGCATCAGCGCGCTCGCACAGCGCGACGGTTTCCGGCGGCAGCGGATCGCCGGTTTCATCGATGGCAATGCCGCCGATCAGGCCTTCCTCAATAGTGAAGGTGTGGCCGAAGCGGGCGGCGATGGCGTCGAGGAGGATGCGCGCCTGGGCAACGACTTCGGGGCCGATGCCGTCACCGGGGAGGAGGGCGATGGTTGCTTTCATGAGTGCGTCTTGTATGGAAGAAGGGTCAGTGGTTGGACGGCGGATCGACAAAATCCTGCAGCGACTTCGGCACACACGCCAGCAGGCTTTCGCGGGCGTCGTTGATCAAATCGAGGATGGGATTGTCGTAATCGCTGTAATAGGAAATGGAATGGCGTTGGCCGCTGTTGCCACGCACCTGCAAGCGGTAGGTGTTGCCGTGCAGGGTGATGCGATCCAGTTCTGCGGCATGGCCTTTGCCGACCGGGATGCTCAGTTGCTCCACGGCATTGGCGACATCGGCAATGGCCGGGCAATCGTCAACCGTCAGCTCCCATCGACAAGCGCGCGTGGGGCGTACCAGTTCGATGGTGGCGGTGCTGCGCTTTGCGATGGTGGCGACGAAGTTGCCGGGCGTGCGGGCGGAATCCGGCAGCACTTCCAGGCGGAATGCGCTGTAGGGCAGTTCGGCGTTGGTGTCTTCCCAGACAGGCCTGAACTCGGTGGTCTGGCACGCGGCATCCACGACCGAATCCGCCTGCGCAGGCGTACTGGCCGCGAAGCCGGCAGCGAGAAGGATGCGCAGCGTGTTGGAGACGTTTTCCATGGGAAGCCCCGCAGGTCGTGGGAGAGCCATGCAACGCACCGCGCCGTGAGGCGGGGTTACGCCGCCCGTGCTTGCTCGAACGCGCTGATTGCACCCTCTTGCAGCAACAGATACCCGAGCTGGTCCACACCCTTGAGCAGGCACTCGCGGGCAAAGGCTTCGATTTCGAAGGCGATGGTGGAGCCATCGGGCAGTTCGATGCACAGGGCCTCCAGATCGACAACGATCTTGCGGCCTTCGAAGCCGGCGATGCGCTGCCAGTCGGCGTCGGAGACGACGATGGGCAGCACGCCGTTTTTCAGCGCGTTGTTGCGGAAGATGTCGGCGATGCGGGTGGAGATCACCGCGCGGATGCCGTAGTCGTACAGCGCCCAGGGCGCGTGCTCGCGCGAGGAGCCGCAGCCGAAGTTGCGGCCGGCGGCGAGGATGCCGGCGCCGCGCAGTTCGGGGCGGTGCAGCGGGAAATCCGGGCGCTCGTTGCCGTCGGCATCGAAGCGCCAGTCGGCGAAGCAGCCCTGGCCGATGCCGGCGCGCTGCGTGGTGGTGAGGAAACGCGCCGGGATGATCTGGTCGGTGTCGATGTTTTCCTGCGGCAGCACGGCAACCACGGATTCGAAGCGGGTGAAGGGTTCCATCAGGCGGCCTCCTCGACAAGCGGCGGGTACTGGCGCGGATCGGCGATGACGCCGGCGACGGCGCAGGCGGCGGCGGTGGCGGGGCTCGCCAGCACGGTGCGCGCGCCCTTGCCCTGGCGGCCCTCGAAGTTGCGATTGGAGGTGGAGACGCAGAGTTCGCCTGCGCCGACCTCGTCGCCGTTCATCGCCAGACACATCGAGCAGCCTGGCTCGCGCCACTGCGCGCCAGCGGCGAGGATGACCGTGTGGATGCCTTCGGCCTCGGCCTGGCGCTTGACCGCTTCGGAGCCGGGCACCACCAGCATGCGCACGTGGCTGGCGACCTTGCGACCGCGCAGCACGCCGGCGACGGCGCGCAGGTCTTCGATGCGGCCGTTGGTGCAGGAGCCCACGAACACCACGTCCACCTTGCGCCCGAGCAGCGGCGCGTCGCCGTCGAATCCCATGTAGGACAGGCTGCGCGCGGCGGCGGCGGTGCGCTGCGCGGGAACGTGCTGGTCCACCGCGATCACCTGGCCGGGATTGGTGCCCCAGGTGACGGTGGGGCGCACGTCGGCGGCGTCGATCACGACCTCGCGGTCATAGCGTGCGTCGGGATCGCTGACGAGCTGCTTCCAGCACGCCACCGCGGCGTCGAAATCGGCGCCCTGCGGCGCGTTCGGGCGGCCGCGCAGGTAGGCGAAGGTGACCTCGTCGGGCGCGATCAGGCCGGCGCGCGCGCCGGCTTCGATGCTCATGTTGCACACCGTCATGCGCCCTTCCATCGAGAGCGCACGGATTGCCTCGCCGCGATACTCGATGACGTGGCCGGTGCCGCCGTCCATGCCCAGCACGCCGATGATGTGCAGGATCAGATCCTTGGCCGTGGCCTCCGGCGGCAAGGTGCCGTTGACCGTGACCGCGAGGGTTTTCGGGCGGCGCTGCAGCAGGCATTGGGTCGCCAGCACGTGGCCCACTTCCGTGGTGCCGATGCCGAACGCGAGCGCGCCGAACGCGCCGTGGGTGGCGGTGTGCGAGTCGCCGCAGACAATCGTCATGCCCGGCTGGGTCGCGCCCAGCTCCGGCCCCATCACGTGCACGATGCCGCGCTGGCCCGAATCGAAGCCGTGCAGGGTGATGCCGAACTCGCGGCAGTTGGCCAGCATGGTGTCGACCTGGTTCCTCGTGGCCGCGTCCTTGTACGGCAGCGTGCCGTCCGGATTGGCCGGCAGGGTGGGCGTCGAATGATCGAGCGTGGCCAGGGTGCGCTCCGGGCGGCGCACCGCGAGCCCGCGCGCGCGCAGCTCATCGAAGGCCTGCGGCGTGGTGACCTCATGGACCAGGTGCAGGTCCACGTAGAGCACCGCCGGCGCGTCGTCGGATTCCGGGCGCACACAGTGCGCGTCCCAGATTTTGTCGATGATGGTTTTCATTGGCGGGAATCGGAATCGGAATCGGGAATCGGGATTGAGGACCGGCGGCTGTGTGCTCCCTCTCTCCGATCCCATCGGGGGAGAGGGCTGGGGTGAGGGGGGCTTCCGGTCTGGAAAAGCAGAAGCACTCGCGCCTGCGGCGCTCGCCTCCTCACCCTGCCCCCTCTCCCCCGCAAGCGGGGGAGAGGGAACCGAAAATCAGGCCGCCTCGCTCTGCGCGACCAGCGCGCGCCGCCGCTCGAAGCGGTTGACCACTTCCAGATAGGCCAGGGCGCTGGCTTCGAGCACGTCGGTGGAGACGGCGCGGCCGTGGTAGTCGCGGCCGTCGGCGTGGACGGTGACGCGCGCCTCGCCCTGGGCGTCCTCGCCCACGGACAGCGAGCGCACCTGGTAGTCCTTGAGCCCGTAGTGGAAGCCGGTGGCGAATTCGATGGCCGAGAACATCGCATGCACCGGCCCATCGCCGAGCGCAGCCTGGCGCAGCTTGCGGCCATCGGCGTGCTCCAGCTCGATCAGCGCCTCGGGATTGCCACCCTGCCCGATGCGGCCGGCGATCTGCAGGCGCGTGAGGCACCACGGGCCGGTCTCTTCGCCGCTGGAACCCAGCGCGATGGCTTCCAGATCCGCGTCGAACACTTCTTTCTTGCGGTCCGCCAGTGCCTTGAACGCGGCGAAGGCGCGGTTCAGCGCCTCTTCGTCCAGGCTATGGCCCAGCGCCTTGAAGCGGTCGGCCAGCGCGGCGCGACCCGAGTGCTTGCCCAGCACCAGCGAGGACCGCGGCACGCCGACGTCTTCGGGCGACATGATTTCGTAGGTGGCGCGGTTGCGCAGCATGCCATGCTGGTGGATGCCCGATTCGTGCGCGAAGGCGTTCTCGCCGACGATGGCCTTGTTGCGCGCGATCTGCGAGCCGGTGAGCGAAACCAGCTGGCGCGAAACCGCGTACAGGCGCGGCGTGTTGATGCGTGTTTCCAGGCCGTAATACGGCTTGCGGGTGCGCAGCGCCATCACGATCTCTTCCATCGCGGCATTGCCGGCGCGTTCGCCGATGCCGTTGATGGTGCACTCGATCTGGCGCGCGCCGTTCTCGACGGCGGCCAGCGAGTTGGCGACAGCCAGGCCGAGATCGTCGTGGCAGTGCGAGGAAAAGACGACCTGATCGGCACCGCGCACGTTCGCCCGCAGCCAGGCGAACAGCTCGCCGTACTCCGCCGGCACCGCGTAGCCCACGGTGTCGGGAATGTTGAGCGTGGTGGCTCCCGCATCGATTGCCACCTCCAGCGCGCGGGCGAGGAACTGGCGATCCGAGCGCGAGCCGTCCTCGGCCGAAAACTCCACGTCCGCACAGTACGAGCGCGCCAGCGCGACGTGGGTGGCGATGGACTCGAGCACTTCCTCGCGGCGCATCCGCAGCTTGTGCTCCATGTGCAGGTCCGAGGTGGCGATGAAGACATGGATGCGTGACTTTTCCGCCGGCTCCACCGCCGCCGCCGCGCGCTCGATGTCCTCGCGCTGGCAGCGTGCCAGTGCGGCCACGGTGCTGCCTCTGACCAGCTTGGCGATGGACTTCACCGCGTTGAAGTCATCCGGACTGGCCGCCGCGAAGCCGGCCTCGATGATGTCCACCCCGAGGTCCGCGAGCTGCTGCGCAAGGAGAAGTTTCTGAGGCGTGGTCATGGAGCAGCCGGGCGACTGCTCGCCGTCGCGCAGGGTGGTATCGAAGATGCGTACGTGATCGCTCATGGCGTGCCTCGTTGCGGTGGTTCGGGAAACGCGGTGTTTCGGGGATTCCTGAAAAGCCCGGGAAACCCCTCGATCCGTCATCCCGGCGAAGGCTGGGATGACGTGGTTTGGGGGCTTCGCAAACACAGGCGAAGCCTCCGGTTACCTGGATCAGGCAGCAGCCTTCTTCGCCGATGCCGAATCCTTCAGCCAGCTCATCGAGGCGCGCAGCCGGCGGCCCACCTCCTCGATCGGGTGGTCCAGATCCTTCTGCTTGAGGGCCTGGTAGTTGGCGCGGCCGGCCTTGTGCTCGGCGATCCACTCGCGTGCGAAGGTGCCGTCCCGGATTTCCTTGAGCACCTGGCGCATCTGCGTGCGCGCGTGCTCGTCGACCACGCGCGGGCCGCGCGTGAGGTCGCCGTACTGCGCGGTTTCGGAGATGAACTGGTGCATGCGCGCCAATCCGCCCTCGTTGAGCAGGTCGACGATCAGCTTCAACTCGTGCAGTACTTCGTAATAGGCGATCTCGGGCTGGTAGCCGGCTTCCACCAGGGTCTCGAAACCCATCACCACCAGCTCGGTCGCGCCACCGCACAGCACCGCCTGCTCGCCGAACAGATCGGTTTCGGTTTCCTCCGGGAAGGTCGTCTCGATGACGCCGCCGCGGGTGCCGCCGATGCCGTCGGCGTAGGCCAGCGAGAGCTCCCTGGCCTTGCCGGTGGCGTCCTGATGGATCGCGAACAGCGAGGGCACGCCGCGGCCTTCCTCGTACTGGCTGCGCACCAGCGCGCCGGGGCCCTTGGGCGCGACCAGGATCACGTCCAGATCCTGGCGCGGGGTGATGGCACCGAAATGCACGTTGAAGCCGTGCGCGAACAGCAGCGCCGCGCCCGGTTTGGCGAGCGGCGCAACGATCTGTTCATACAGTTCGGCCTGCACCATGTCGGGCGTCAGCAGCGCGATCAGGTCGGCCTTCGGAATCGCGTTCTCCGGCGTATCCACCGCCAGACCATCCTCCTGCGCCTGCTTGAAACTGGCACCATCGGGGCGTGCGGCCACCAGCACGTTGAACCCCGAATCACGCAGGTTGCGCGCATGCGCCCTGCCCTGGCTGCCGTAGCCGTAGATGACGGTGAGCTTGTCGCGCAGCGCGGCGGGATTGGCGTCGGCGGTGGTGTAGGTTTTCATGAGGCAACTCCGTTGCGGGAAGGGTGAATGGAGAATGGAGAATGGTTAGAAGCGGGGATTCGTGGGCTGTGGGTTGGCGGTACAGGTGGGGATGGAGCGGAAGTTCGGGGTTGCGATGAGCCCTCCCCCGATTCCCCGTTCCCCATTCCCTATTCCCGCCTGGGCGGAAACGCCGTCACGGCACCCTCCGACGCCGGAGAAACCAGCGCCGCAAACTTGGCCAGCGCGCCGGATTCTTCGACCCGGTGCGGCTGCCAGGACACCGGGCGGGCATCGAGGTCGGCGTCGGTGGAGATGGTGCGGGCATCGACATCGATCACGATGCGGTCGCCGTCGACGAGCCTGCCGATGGGGCCGCCGAGCGCGGCTTCCGGGCAGATGTGGCCGACCATGAAGCCGTAGGTCGCGCCGGAGAACCGCCCGTCGGTGATGAGCGCGACTTCGCCGCCCAGGCCCTGGCCGATCAGTGCGGCGGTGACGGCCAGCATCTCGCGCATGCCGGGGCCGCCGACCGGGCCTTCGCCGCGGATCACGACCACGTCGCCGGCGACGATCCGGCGGTGCTGCACGGCCCGGAAGGCGGCGTCTTCGCCGTCGAACACGCGCGCCGTGCCTTCGAAGCGCAGCGCCTCGTGTCCGGCGAGCTTCACCACGCAGCCGTCGGGCGCGATGTTGCCGTAAACGATGCCGTAGCCGCCGCGCGCCTTGACCGGCTTCTCGATGGTCAGCAGCACTTCCTGGCCCGGGGTTTCCTGCGCGCTGGCGAATTCCTCGAACAGGGTCTTGCCGCTGACCGTGGGCTGGTCGGTGATCAGGCCCGCTTCCATCAGACGCTGGCCCAGCAGGCGCGAGCCGCCCGCGGCGTGCATGTCGGGAGCCATGAAGCGACCGCCGGGTTTCAGATCGGCGATGACCGGGGTGCGGCGGGAGATTTCGTCGAAGGCGTCCAGCTCGAAGTGAAACCCGGCCTCGCGCGCGATGGCCAGCATGTGCAGCACGGTGTTGGTCGAGCCTGCGGTGGCATTGGCGGCCACGGTGGCGTTGCGCACCGATTCGGGGGTGACGAAAGAGCGCGCGGAAATACCTTGGCGCACCAGCTCCATCACCCGCAGGCCGCAGGCGTGGGCGGCGGCGTGCTTGGCCGGATCGGGCGCGGGGATGTCGTTGAAGCCCACCGGCGCGAGCCCCAGGAAGGTGGTCGCCAGCGCCATGGTATTGGCGGTGAACTGGCCGCCGCAGGCACCGGCACCGGGGCAGGCCTCGCCTTCGATTTCCTCCAGCTCCCTGTCGTCGATGGTGCCGGCCGCGTGCGCGCCGACCGCCTCGAACACGTCCTGGATGGTGATCGCCTGGTCCTTGTGGCAGCCGGGCATGATGCTGCCGCCGTAAAGCATCAGGCCGGGAAGATCGAGGCGCGCCAGCGCCATCGCCGCGGCCGGAATGGTCTTGTCGCAGCCGCACAGCACCACCACGCCGTCCAGGCAGTGGCCGCGCACCGCCAGCTCGATGGAATCGGCAATGACCTCGCGCGAAGGCAGGGACGCGCACATGCCCGGACTGCCCATCGCGATGCCGTCGGTGACGGCAATGGTGTTGAACTCGAACGGGGTGCCGCCGGCTTCGATCACCCCGCGCTTCACGTCCTGCGCCAGGTCGCGCAGGTTGAGATTGCAGGGCGACACGTCCGTCCAAGTGTGAACCACCGCGATCAGCGGCTTTCTGATGTCCTCGCCGCTCAATCCGGTGGCGCGCAGCATGGCGCGCGCGGCGGCGTGGTCGGGTCCGGTCTTGATGGCGTCGCTGTGCATGGCGGGTTCCGTTGCTTTTCGTCAGGCCCAGAAACAGGAAACCCCGCATCCGGCGGCCGGTGCGGGGTTTCGGTATCTTGGGAGGTTCTGCTTCGTCAGGCCCAAGCCGCCGTTCCGCACGGGTATCGGCTAATGAGTCCAAGACCAAGAAGGAGCGCACCGTGGGCGGGCTGCGGCTTCCGGGACGACTCGCGTTGGGACTGGCTGGAAGACATGGCCCGATGCTGTACCGCAACATCCGGCCTTGTCAAGCCCTGAACGAAAAATCAAGCTGCAGTGCAGCGAAAACCGCGCACCGATGCGCAAAACCGCACGACGATGCCGGTTCGGCCTCACGCCGGGGAACGGGCGGAGGCGAAAAAGTGAACCGGGGTTCAGAGCGAGGACGGCGGACAGGCCGGCTACAATGCACGTTTCCGGCGGCGACTTTCGGGGCTGGACACGAACTCGGCGCGCCGCAGCCCGCCGACCGGGTGCATCGGACCCGGGCCGGCTGCCGCGATCGGTTCCATGCCGCGCCGCCGGAAAGCCCACTGGCCGATGCCGTGCAATCGGCTTCACGAGGATGACACCATGACCCAACCACGCTCCGCCGGTGCTGCCTTCCGCGCCGCCCTTGCCGCCGAATCGCCGCTGCAGGTGATCGGTGCCATCAACGCCAACCACGCCCTGCTGGCCAGGCGCGCCGGCTTCAAGGCGATCTATCTCTCCGGCGGCGGCGTGGCCGCAGGCTCGCTGGGCCTGCCGGACCTGGGCATCAACACGCTGGAAGACGTGCTGATCGACGTGCGCCGCATCACCGACGTGTGCGACCTGCCGCTGCTGGTGGACATCGACACGGGCTTTGGCCCCAGCGCCTTCAACATCGCGCGCACGGTCAAGAGCCTGATCAAGGCCGGCGCCGCCGCCTGCCACATCGAGGACCAGGTCGGGGCCAAGCGCTGCGGTCATCGGCCCGGCAAGGAAATCGTCCCGCAGGGCGAGATGGCGGATCGCGTGAAGGCCGCCGCCGATGCCAGGACCGATCCGGATTTCTTCCTGATCGCGCGCACCGATGCGATCCAGGTCGACGGCGTGGACGCCGCGATCGAGCGCGCCATCGCCTGCGTCGAGGCCGGTGCCGACGGCATCTTCGCCGAGGCGGCGTACGACCTTGCCACCTATCGCCGCTTCGTCGATGCGGTGAAGGTGCCGGTGCTGGCCAACATCACCGAGTTCGGTGCCACCCCGCTGTTCTCGCGTGACGAACTGGCGTCGGCGGGCGTGGCGATCCAGCTGTTCCCGCTGTCGGCCTTCCGCGCCATGAACAAGGCCGCGGAAAACGTCTACACCGCGGTGCGCCGCGACGGCCACCAGCGCAGCGTGGTCGACACCATGCAGACCCGCGAGGAACTGTACGACCGGATCGGCTACCACGCCTTCGAACAACAGCTCGACGCACTGTTTGCGGCGAAGAAATGATCCCGCAGGTCGAGGCTGCGCCTCCGACGTGCCGGGTTGAATCCGATCAGAAGCCGTCGGGGATGCAACCCCGACCCACCTTGGAGAAACCCCATGAGCGAATCCACCACCGTCCCCGGCTTCAAGCCCAAGAAATCCGTCGCCCTGTCCGGCACAGCCGCCGGCAACACCGCGCTGTGCACCGTGGGCCGCTCCGGCAACGACCTGCACTACCGCGGCTATGACATCCTCGACCTGGCGCAGACCTGCGAATTCGAGGAAATCGCGCACCTGCTGGTGCACGGCAAGCTGCCCAACCGCGCCGAACTGGCCGCCTACAAGGCCAAGCTGCGCGCGCTGCGCGGCATTCCCGCCGCGGTGAAGTCGGCGCTGGAAGAACTGCCGCCCTCGGCGCATCCGATGGACGTGATGCGCACCGGCGTCTCGGTGCTCGGCTGCGTGCTGCCGGAGAAGGACGACCACAACCATCCCGGCGCGCGCGACATCGCCGACAAGCTGATGGCCAGTTTCGGCTCGATGCTGCTGTACTGGTACCACTACAGCCACAACGGCCGGATCATCGACGTGGAGACCGACGACGACTCCATCGGCGGCCACTTCCTGCACCTTTTGCACGGTGAGAAGCCGCGCGACTCCTGGGTGCGCGCCATGCACACCTCGCTGATCCTCTACGCCGAGCACGAGTTCAACGCCAGCACCTTCACCTGCCGCGTCATCGCCGGCACCGGAAGCGACATGCATTCGTGCATCACCGGCGGCATCGGCGCGCTGCGCGGGCCCAAGCACGGCGGTGCCAACGAGGTCGCGTTCGAGATCCAGAAGCGCTACGAGAATCCAGATGACGCCGAGGCCGACATCCGCGCCCGCGTGGAGAAGAAGGAAGTCATCATCGGCTTCGGGCATCCGGTCTATACCGTTTCCGATCCGCGCAACAAGGTCATCAAGGAGGTCGCGCGCGAGCTTTCCGCCGAGCAGGACAACATGAAGATGTACGACATCGCCGAGCGGCTGGAATCGGTGATGTGGGACATCAAGAAGATGTTCCCCAACCTCGACTGGTTCAGCGCGGTGAGCTACCACATGATGGGCGTGCCCACGGCGATGTTCACCCCGCTGTTCGTGCTGGCACGCACCGCCGGCTGGAGCGCCCATGTGATCGAACAGCGCATCGACGGCAAGATCATCCGCCCCAGCGCCAATTACACCGGGCCGGAAGATCGCACGTTCGTGCCGCTGGCCGAGCGCGCCTGATCCGCTTTGAGCCCCTCTCCCGCCGGGAGAGGGGTTGGACTGTAGGAGCGGCCTTGGCCGCGATACACCTCGTGGCGAAGCGTGTGCGCTGTAGGAGCGAGCTTGCTCGCGACCCTGGCGCCGAGGCAGCGCGGAACGCCTCGGTTCTCCCGAGGCCCGATCGCGGCCAAGGCCGCTCCTACAGACGCGCGCGGCGCCAGCCCTTCAAATCCCGAATCCCCAATCCCGAATCCCGGTCCAAGCCATGAACTCCCAGCACCGCAAACCCCTTCCCGGCACTTCCCTCGACTACTTCGACGCCCGCGCGGCGGTGGACGCGATCCGGCCCGGGGCCTGGGCGGGGCTGCCGTACACGGCGCGGGTGCACGCCGAGAACCTCGTGCGCATGGCCGATCCGGCGCATGTTCCCGCGTATCTGGGCCAGCTGATCGAGCGCCGGCGCGATCTCGATTTCCCGTGGTTCCCCACCCGCGTGGTCACGCACGACATCCTCGGCCTCACCGCGCTGGTGGATCTCGCCGGCCTGCGCGAGGCGATCGCCAGGGAAGGCGGCGATCCGGCACAGGTGAACCCGGTGGTGCCGGTACAACTCATCGTGGACCACTCGCTGGCGGTGGAAGCGCCGGGTTTCGATCCGGACGCCTTCGCCAAAAACCGCGCCATCGAGGACCGCCGCAACGCCGACCGCTTCCACTTCATCGAGTGGTGCAAGGGCGCGTTCGACAACGTCGACGTGATCCCGGCGGGCAACGGGATCATGCACCAGATCAACCTGGAGAAGATGTCGCCGGTGGTCTACGTGAAGGACGGCGTGGCCTTCCCCGACACCTGCGTGGGCACCGATTCGCACACCCCGCACGTCGATTCGCTGGGTGTGATCGCGGTGGGCGTCGGCGGGCTGGAGGCCGAAAGCGTGATGCTCGGGCGCGCTTCGATGATGCGCCTGCCCGACATCGTGGCGGTGGAGCTTGCCGGCCGCCCCGGCCCCGGCATCACCGCCACCGACGTGGTGCTGGCGCTGACCGAGTTCCTGCGCAAGGAGCGCGTGGTCGGTGCCTACCTGGAGTTCCGCGGCCCCGGTGCGGCGGCGTTGACCATCGGCGATCGCGCCACGATTTCCAACATGGCACCCGAGTACGGGGCCACGGCGGCGATGTTCTTCATCGACGACAACACCATCGATTACCTGAAGCTCACCGGCCGCAGCGACGCGCAGGTGGCGCTGGTGGAAACCTATGCCAAGCACTGCGGCTTCTGGGCCGACGCGCTGGCCGAAGCGCAGTACGAGCGCAGCCTGCATTTCAATCTTTCCAACGTCACCCGCACCCTCGCCGGCCCCAGCAATCCGCACCGCCGCCTGCCGGTGAGCGATCTTTCCGAGCGCGGCATCGCGGACGAGTCCAAGCTCGCCGCGGCGCGCCGCGACGAAGCCGAGGGGCGGATCCCGGACGGCGCGGTGATCATCGCCGCCATCACCTCGTGCACCAACACCTCCAACCCGCGCAACGTGATCGCCGCGGGACTTCTGGCGCGCAACGCCAACGCCCGCGGCCTCAGCCGCAAACCCTGGGTCAAAAGTTCGCTCGCGCCCGGCTCGAAGGCGGTGCAGCTGTACCTGGAGGAATCCGGCCTCCTGCCCGAGCTGGAGCAGTTGGGCTTCGGCATCGTCGGCTTCGCCTGCACCACCTGCAACGGCATGAGCGGCGCGCTCGATCCCGCGATCCAGAAGGAAGTGCTGGAGCGCGACCTCTACGTGACCGCGGTGCTGTCGGGCAACCGCAACTTCGACGGGCGCATCCACCCCTACGCCAAGCAAGCCTTCCTCGCCTCGCCGCCGCTGGTGATCGCCTACGCGCTCGCCGGCACGGTGCGCTTCGACATCGAGAAGGACGCGCTGGGCACCGATGCCGACGGCAGGCCCGTCACGCTCAAGGACCTCTGGCCTTCCGATGCGGAGATCGACGCGGTCGTGAAGGCGCACGTGAAGCCCGAGCAGTTCCGCCGCATCTACGAGCCGATGTTCGCGCGCCGCGCCGCCGGGACGGCGTCACACGATCCGCTCTACCCGTGGCGCGAGATGAGCACCTACGTGCGCTGCCCGCCCTACTGGGACGGCGCGCTGGCGGGTGCACGCAGCCTCACCGGCATGCGCCCGCTCGCGGTGCTGCCCGACAACATCACGACCGACCACATTTCACCCTCCAACGCCATCCTCGCGTCCAGCGCGGCGGGCGAATACCTGGCGAAAATGGGCCTGCCGGAGGAGGACTTCAATTCCTACGCCACCCACCGCGGCGACCATCTCACCGCACAGCGCGCCACCTTCGCCAACCCCAAGCTGGTCAACGAAATGGCGGTGGTGGACGGCGAAGTGAAGCAGGGCTCGCTGGCCCGCGTTGAACCCGACGGCACGGTAATGCGCATGTGGGAGGCGATCGAAACCTACATGCAGCGCAAGCAGCCGCTGATCATCATCGCCGGTGCCGACTACGGCCAGGGTTCGAGCCGCGACTGGGCCGCCAAGGGCGTGCGCCTGGCCGGCGTGGAGGCCATCGCCGCCGAAGGCTTCGAGCGCATCCACCGCACCAATCTCGTCGGCATGGGCGTGCTGCCGCTGCAGTTCCAGCCCGGCACCACCCGCAAGACGCTCGCCATCGACGGCACCGAAACCTATGACGTGCGCGGCGACATCGCCCCCGGCGCAACGCTCACCCTCGTCATTCGCCGCAGGAGCGGCGAAACCGCGGACGTTCCCGTCACCTGCCGCCTCGACTCGGACGAAGACGTGCACATCTACCGCGCCGGCGGCGTCCTGCAGCGCTTCGCCCAGGACTTCATCGAAGCCAACCGCGGAACGGCGTCGGCCACGTAGAGCCTGCCCCGGACATGATCCGGGGCCGGTCTGCGGCAGCGCGGCTCCGAACGGACCGCACGGCGTTTTCCGGACCGATGCCGCACGGCAGGCGGACGCACCCGGGAACAACGCGCCGAACCAGGCATCCGGAGACAAAAAGCACGCCGGGAGCAGCGTTTCGGCACCGGATGACCGGCGGGGCGAGGCGCGGGAGTAGAATTGCGGGACTGAACGCGAATAAGGATCAGTCGCAATGAGCAGTTTCAACGACAACACCCGGCCGGACTGGGATGAGGTGCTGGTGCGCATCGCCGACTATGTGCGCGACTTCCGGCCCGAATCGGCGCTGGCCTGGACCACGGCGCGGCACATCCTGATCGACTCGCTCGGCTGCGCCTTCGAGGCGCTCGACTATCCGGCCTGCACCAAGCTGCTGGGGCCGGTGGTGCCGGGCGCGACGCTGGCCAACGGGGCGCGGGTGCCGGGCACGGCGCACCAGCTCGATCCGGTGAAGGCAGCGTTCGACATCGGCGCGACGATCCGCTGGCTGGACTACAACGACACCTGGCTCGCGGCCGAGTGGGGGCACCCTTCCGACAACCTCGGCGCGATCCTGGCGCTGGCCGACTGGCGCAGCCGCAGCGGCGATCCGGTGACGATGCGCGAGGTGCTCGAGTGCGTGATCAAGGCGCATGAAGTGCAGGGCGTGATGGCGCTGAAGAACTCCTTCAACCAGGTCGGCCTCGACCACGTGGCGCTGGTGAAGCTGGCCTCGACCGCGGTGGCGTGCCGGCTGCTGGGGCTGGATCGCGAGCAATCCCTGGCCGCCCTGTCGCAGGTGTTCGTGGACGGGCAGAGCCTGCGCACCTACCGCCACGCGCCCAATACCGGCTCGCGCAAGAGCTGGGCGGCGGGCGATGCGACCAGCCGCGCGGTGCGCCTGGCGCTGATTTCACAGCGCGGGGAAATGGGCTATCCGGGCGCGCTGACCGCGCCGGCCTGGGGGTTCTACGACGTCTCTTTCCAGGGCCGGGAATTCCGCTTCGAGCGCGATTTCGGCAGCTATGTGGCCGAGAACGTGCTGTTCAAGATCAGCTATCCGGCCGAGTTCCACGCCCAGAGCGCGGTGGAGGCGGCGATGATCCTGCACCAGAAGCTGAAGGCGACCGGCCGCCGCGTCGAGGACATCGACAAGATCGTGATCCGGACCCAGGCCGCCTGCGTGCGCATCATCGACAAGCAGGGCCCGCTCGACAATCCCGCCGACCGCGACCACTGCATCCAGTACATGGTGGCGGTGCCGCTGATCTTCGGGCGGCTGACCGCGGCCGACTACGAGGATGCCGTCGCCGCCGATCCGCGCATCGACACGCTGCGCGCGAAGATCCGCTGCGTGGAAGACCCGCAGTTCACCGCCGACTACCACGATCCGGAGAAGCGCTCGATCGCCAACGGACTGTCCGTGAGCTTCACCGACGGCACGGTGATGGACGAGGTGCTGGTCGAATACCCGATCGGCCATCGCCGCCGCCGCGCCGAGGGCATTCCCCTGCTGGAAGCCAAGTTCCGACGCAACCTGGCGCGACGCTTTTCGCCGGCGCGACAGGCGCAGATCCTGGCGGTGGCGCTGGATCAGGCGGCGCTGGAGAAGATGCCGGTGCGCGAGTTCATGGATCTACTCGTGCCAGGCTGATCGCGGCAGCGCCGATCGCGCTGCCGCTCTAGATCGCCCGGCTCGCGCGCCTCGCCAGAAGCTCCTCCGGCACCGCGAAGCGATCGGGCGTGGCCTCGGTCCAGAAGCGCTGGAACACCGCGTGTCCGGGCGTGCCGGAAAGAAGTTCGCCGGGCTTGAGCCAGGCGTGCAGCGCGGCGAGCGAGCGCACTTCGCTGCCCGAAACGCGACGCATGATGTGCTCGGGTCCCAGCTGATCGGGATGGGTGAGGCCGGCCGCCGCCAGCAGATCGCCCAGCGCGCGCAGCGTGGCCTTGTGGAAGCGCGCCACGCGCTCGGACTTGTCGGGTACATCCAGCGCCCGCTGCCGCTTCGGGTCCTGGGTGGTGATCCCGGTCGGGCACTGGCCGGTGTGGCATTTGAGCGCCTGGATGCAGCCGAGCGCGAACATGAAGCCGCGCGCCGCATTGCCCCAGTCCGCGCCCAGCGCCAGCACGCAGGCCAGATCGAACCCGGTGGTGATCTTGCCGGCCGCACCGATGCGGATCCGGTCGCGCAGGTCGAGGCCGACCAGGGTGTTGTGCACCAGCATGAGCCCCTCGCGCATCGGCACGCCGACGTGGTCGATGAACTCCAGCGGCGCCGCGCCCGTGCCGCCTTCGCCGCCGTCCACCACGATGAAATCGGGCAGGATGCCGGTGGCACGCATCGCCTTGGCGATCTCGAACCATTCCCAGGGATGGCCGATGGCGAGCTTGAATCCCACCGGCTTGCCGCCGCTGGCCTCGCGCAGGGTCTGGAGGAATTCCAGCAGCCCGGTCGGCCCTTCGAACGCGCTGTGGCGCGCCGGCGACAGGCAGTCCTCACCCATCGGCACGCCGCGCGCCTCGGCGATCTCGGCTGAAACCTTCGGCGCAGGCAGGATGCCGCCCTGCCCCGGCTTGGCCCCCTGGCTGAGCTTGATCTCGATCATCTTCACCTGCGGGTCGATCGCGTTGGCGCGGAAGCGTTCCAGGTCGAAGCGCCCCTGCGCATCGCGACAGCCGAAGTAGCCCGAGCCGATTTCCCAGACCAGATCCCCGCCGTTCTTGCGGTGCCAGCGCGAAATCGAACCTTCGCCGGTGTCGTGATAGAAGCCGCCGCGGCGGGCGCCCTCGTTGAGCGCGAGGATGGCGTTGGCGGAGAGCGCGCCGAAGCTCATCGCCGAGATGTTGAACACGCTGGCCGAGTACGGCTGCGCGCACTGCGGCCCGCCGATGTCGACGCGAAAATCATGCGAGGTGATTTCGGCCGGCTCCAGCGAGTGGTTCATCCACTCGTAGCCGGGCTTGTAAAAAGCGTTCTGGCTGCCAAAGGGGCGGGTTTCGAGCACGCCCTTGGCGCGCTGGTAGACGATGGAGCGCTGCACCCGCGAGAACGGCACCTCGTCATCGTCGCCCTCGATCAGGTACTGGCGGATCTCCGGCCGGAACGACTCCACCAGGAACCGCACATAGGACGCCACCGGGTAGTTGCGCCGCAGCGTGCTGCGCCGCTGCAGCAGGTCGACGATGCCGGACAGGGTCAGCGCGCCCAGGATGCCCAGCGGCCAGTACCAGCCCGCGCCACCGCCGCGCCAGAGCATCAGCGCGCAAAGCACGCTGCCGACCAGGCAGCACCAGAACACCAGATAGCGCGAGGCGAACATGCGCAGGGTCTCCCAAAGCCAAGGTCCGCAGCATAGCGATGCGGCATCGCGCCCGCCCGCGCGGCGGTCGCGTCGCGGTACGCGGATCCGGGCCACCGGTCTTGCGCACGACGCGGCCGGGTGTATCGCGCCGGCGGGATCCGCAACATGGGGTTGCACAATGGTTCGATGATTGATGTATCATTGAACGATGAACGAAGCCGACGCCGTTTCCGCCCTGAGCGCCCTGGCCCATGCCCAGCGGCTGCGCGTGTTCCGCACCCTGGTCGTGGCCGGCCCGGATGGGCTCATCCCCAGCGCGCTGTCCGACCGGCTCGACGTGGCCCGCAACACCTTGTCTTTCCACCTCAAGGGGCTGGCCCACGCCGGTCTGGTCACGATCGAACCGCAGGGCCGCAACCTGATCTACCGCGCGAACTTCGCGCAGATGAACACGCTGCTCGGCTACCTGACCGAGCATTGTTGCCAGGGCGGCACCTGCGAAGCCAACGACACCCTTGCACCGGCCTGTGCGTGCCCATGAGCGTCGCCTCCGAACCCGTCACTCGCACCTCTTCGGCTTCCGCCATGAGCGTGTTCGAGCGTTATCTGACCGCGTGGGTGCTGCTTTGCATCGTCGCCGGCATCGCGCTGGGCCATTTCGCACCGGGCGTGTTCCAGGCCATCGGCCGCATGCAGGTCGCGCAGGTCAACCTGCCGGTGGGCCTGCTGATCTGGGTCATGGTGATCCCGATGCTGCTCAAGGTGGATTTCGGCGCGCTCGGCCAGGTGCGCCGGCACTGGCGCGGCATGAGCGTCACGCTGTTCGTCAACTGGGCGGTCAAGCCATTCTCGATGGCGCTGCTGGCGTGGCTCTTCGTTCGCCAGGTCTTCGCCCAGTGGCTGCCCGCCGAACAGCTCGACGGCTATGTGGCCGGCCTGATCCTGCTGGCTGCCGCACCCTGCACCGCGATGGTGTTCGTCTGGAGCCGGCTGACCGACGGCGATCCCATGTTCACCCTGTCGCAGGTGGCGTTGAACGACACGATCATGGTATTTGCGTTTGCGCCCATCGTCGGGCTGCTGCTGGGCCTGTCGGCGATCACGGTGCCGTGGGACACCCTGCTGCTTTCGGTCGTGCTCTACATCGTCATTCCGGTCATTCTCGCGCAGGTGTGGCGCCGCGCCCTGCTGCGGCAAGGCCAGGCCGCGTTCGATGCCACGCTGGCACGCCTCGGTCCGCTGTCCATCGCGGCACTGCTGCTGACGCTCGTGCTGCTGTTTGCTTTCCAGGGCGAGGCGATCATGCGCCAGCCGCTGGTGATCGCCCTGCTGGCGGTGCCGATCCTGATCCAGGTGCTCTTCACCTCGAGCCTGGCCTACTGGCTCAATCGCAAGGTCGGCGAAAAGCACGGCATCGCCGGCCCTTCGGCCCTGATCGGTGCCAGCAACTTCTTCGAACTGGCCGTGGCCGCGGCCATCAGCCTGTTCGGCTTCCAGTCCGGCGCGGCGCTTGCCACCGTGGTCGGCGTACTGATCGAAGTGCCGGTGATGCTGCTGGTCGTGCGCGTGGTCAACCGCTCGCGCGACTGGTACGAGCGCCCGGCCCGCGACGCGGTGAGCCGCGCATGAGCCTCGCCGAGCAGCTCAATCTCTCGTGCGCGTGCAGCACGCTCGATGCGCAGCGACTGTGGCAGGACCTGCCCGCATCGTTGGCCCGCAGCCATCCGCACCTGTTCTCGGAAACGACGGTATTCATCGACACGCCGACCTGCGATGCCATCACCCGCGCCGTGGCCGTGCTCGAGCGCGCAACTCGCCTTCCGGCATGGCAACAGGCGGTGGCCGAACGCACGCACGGCGCGCTGCCACCCGATTTCGGACCGTCGGGCGCGTTCATGGGGTATGACTTCCACCTGCGCGCCGACGGCCCGCGCCTGATCGAGATCAACACCAACGCGGGTGGCGCGCTGCTCAATGCCGCCCTGGCCCGGGCGCAGCATTCGTGCTGCGCGGCGATGGACGCACCGCTGGGCCAGGCCGATCTGGCGCACGGCTTCATCGAGATGTTCCGTACCGAGTGGCAGTCACAGCGCGGTGATCAACCGTGGCGCACGGCGGCGGTGGTCGATGATGATCCGGCGCACCAGTATCTGGCCGCCGAATTCGATCTGGCCCGATCCCTGTTCGAGCGGCACGGCATCCGCACCGTCGTGACCGATCCACGCGAGCTGCAATGGCGCGACGGCGCGCTGTGGCACCCGTCGCTGGCGTCGAACCAGCCGATCGACCTGGTCTACAACCGCCTCACCGATTTCGACCTGTCGGAGCCGCGGCACGAGGCGCTGCGCCGCGCCTATCTGGCCGGCGCGGTGGTGCTGACGCCGCATCCCCGCGCCCATGCGATGCAGGCCGACAAGCGCAACCTGATCTGGCTTGGCGATGACGAACAGCTGGCCCGCTGGGACGTGGAGGCCGCTGATCGTGAGGTACTGCGCCGCGCGGTGCCGAGTACCCGGGCCGTATCGGCCGAGACCGCCGATACCCTCTGGCGCGAACGCAGCCAGTGGTTCTTCAAGCCCATCACCGGCCATGGGAGCCGGGCCGCCTACCGCGGCGACAAGCTGACCCGACGAACCTGGGAGCACATCACCGCCGGCGGATTCGTGGCCCAGTCGCTGGTGCCGCCGAGTGAGCGCACGGTCGCGGTCGATGGCGTGCCGACCCGACTCAAGGTCGACCTGCGGGCCTATGCCTACCGCGGACGCGTGCTGCTGCTGGCAGCGCGCACCTACGCCGGCCAGACCACCAACATGCGCACACCCGGCGGCGGATTCGCCCCCGTGCTGGTCCTGCCGGTCAACCACATCGCAGGAACGAACGACATCTCCTTCCGTGCGGGCCTTGCATGAGCGACATCTCGATCCTCCACAATCCCGCTTGCGGCACCTCACGCAACGTACTGGCGGCGATCCGCGCCAGCGGCAGCGAGCCGCGGGTCATCGAGTACCTCGAGCATCCGCCCGGGCGCGAATCCCTGAAGGCGCTCATCGCGCGCATGGGCATGACGGTGCGCGACGTGTTGCGCATCAAGGGCACGCCGTACGCGGAACTGGGGCTGGACGCCACGCATTGGAGCGATGACGAACTCATCGACCAGATGCTGGCGCATCCGATCCTCATCAATCGCCCCATCGTGGCGTCGCCCCTGGGCGTTTGCCTGTGCCGCCCGTCGGACCGGGTGATCGAACTGCTGCCGCAGCCGCCAACGCGCGATATGCACAAGGAAGACGGTACGCCATGGCTGGTGGACGCGCCCGTCGCAGGGGACGATGCCGACCTCATCGAAGCACTGCAAAACGCCGGTTTGCCCACGGACGATCTGTCGGAGACGGCGGGCCGCTTTTTCGCCTATGCCACGCTGGGCGGAGAGCATGTGGGCTATGGCGGCTTCGAACGTGCGGGCACGGCGATGCTGGTGCGCTCGCTGCTGGTTCGACCGAGCGCGCGCCATCGGGGCGTCGGCGGCGGCATGCTGGCGCTGCTGCTGCGTCGCGCCTTCGATGATGGCGGCCGCGAAGCCTGGGCGCTGACCACGACCGCCGTGTCGTTCTTCGAGCGATCCGGCTTCAAGCCCACGCCGCGCGCCGCCGCACCGGCCGCCATCCTTGCCACGCGGCAAGCCGCGCGCCTGTGCCCGGCAAGCGCGGTCCTGCTGACGCGCTCGATTCGACCCTAGGCATCGGGCGAGCCCGCCGCCGTCCACCTGTCGCGCATTCCGGGACGGATCGCGCGCCCGGGCCCGCGGACGCTGCGTCGGCGTGCTGCCGGCGGAACCGTGCAAACGCAGGACGATGCCGGCGCGCGCGCCGCACGCAAGCCTCTATGCTATGCACCGCCCACCGCCCGGGTGGCGAAACCGGTAGACGCAAGGGACTTAAAATCCCTCGGCCGCAAGGCCATGCGGGTTCGACCCCCGCCCCGGGCACCACCGTCCCGTTGCGCCCATCTACGGAGCCGCCTTGATCTCGTCCCTGCGCATCGCCTTCGCCGCCACGCTGGTCGGCCTCAACACCCTGATCCACGCGCTGCCGCTGCTGGGGCTGGCGGTGGTGAAGCTCGCGCTGCCGGTGGCGCGCTGGCGCGACGCGATCTCGAGCCTGCTCACGCGCATGGCCGAGTCGTGGATCGGGGTGAACAGCGCGGCCATCCGCGCCTTCACGCCGACGCGGATCGTGCTGATCGGCGAATTCGCGCCCGATCCGCGCGGGCGCTACCTGGTGCTGTGCAACCACCGCAGCTGGTGCGACATCCCGATGCTGCAGGCCGCGTTCAACCGGCGGATTCCGCTGCTGCGGTTTTTTCTCAAGCAGGAGCTGATCTGGGTGCCGGTGCTGGGGCTGGCGTGGTGGGCGCTGGATTTTCCCTTCATGCGCCGTCATTCGCGCGCCAAGCTGCAGCGTGACCCGAATCTTCGCGGCAAGGATCTGGAAGCCACGCGCCGCGCCTGCGCCAAGTTCGCGGCGCGTCCGGTTTCGATCATGAACTTCGTGGAAGGCACGCGCTTCACCGCGGCCAAGCACGCCGCGCGCGCTTCGCCCTATCGCCACCTGCTGCGCCCGCGCGCGGGCGGAACGGCGGCGGTGCTCGATGCCATGGCCGGCAAACTCGATGCGGTGCTGGACGTGACGCTGGTGTACAGCGACGCCGAACCTTCGATAGCCGCACTGCTGGCCGGCCGCCTGGGTCGGGTGGAGGTACACCTGCGCGAACGGACGATCCCGGCGGATCTGGCGCAGGGCGGCGACTACGAGTCCGACGCCGGCTACCGCATCGCCTGTCAGCGCTGGCTCAACGCGCTCTGGGTGGAGAAGGACGCCCTGCTCGGCACGCGGCTCGCGGACACCGGCGCGGCCCCGGAGTGAGCACGACGACGTGCGTGACGACGAGGCGCGCCGGGGAATGCGCGCGTTGTCACCATGCACCGCAAACGCGTCGCCGCATTCGCGTGCGTCCCGGTTCGCGGACCGCAAACGCTTGCATCGCCGTGCCGGGTACGCGATCCTGAGCAAACGCTCTAGCCGGTGGTCGACAACCACGGGCCAAGGCCAAGGAAACCGTACAAGGATCGTCATGGCAGACAAGCGCGTCATCAAGAAGTATCCGAACCGGCGCCTCTACGACACCGAGATTTCCAGCTACATCACGCTGGAGGATGTTCGACAACTGATCTGCGATGGCGAGAGCTTCGAAGTCATCGATGCCAAGACCGGCGAAGACCTGACCCGCACGGTGCTGCTGCAGATCATCGCCGAGCACGAGGAGAAGGGGCAGCCGATCTTTTCCACCGAGCTGCTCACCCAGATCATCCGTTTCTACGGCGACGCGCTGCAGGGCTTCATGGGCAACTACCTGGAGCGCTCGATGCAGCTGTTCCTCGATCAGCAGTCGCAGTTCCGCAGCCAGCTCACCGACCTCATGGGCCAGACGCCCTGGAGCATGTTGAACCAGCTCACCGAGCGCAACTTGGACATCTGGAAGAACTTCCAGCAGGGGCTGATCGGTTCGATTCCGGCCGATGCCTCGCGCCGGCCCGCAGCGCGCGCATCGGACAAGAAATCCTGACGTCCGCGCTTTGCCGGCCAATGGAAACGGGGCCTCGCGGCCCCGTTTTCCGTTGCGGCCCGCTTCGGCTCAGCGCCGCGACAGCCAGTCGCAGATCGCCGTCGGCACCTCGTGCTGGGCGCGGCTGGAAACGTAAAGGCCGATGTGACCGCCGCGGAAGGCCAGTTCGCTGTAATCCTTGGTGCCCACCAGGCCCTTGAGCGCGCGCGAGGCATCGGGCGGCACCAGGTGATCCTGCAGTGCGTAGATGTTGAGCACCGGCATCGTCACATCGGCAAGCGTTGGTGCCTGCGTGCCCACGCGGATGCCGCCGTTGATGAAACCGTTGCCCTTGTAGAACTGGTTGACGAACTGGCGCAGCATCTCGCCGGCCTGATCGGGCGAATCGAAGATCCATTTCTCCATGCGCAGGAAGTCCTCGACCTGATCGGCGTCCTCCAGCGTGTCGACGAATCCGACGTACTTCTGGAAGTTGAGCCGGAACGGCTTGAGCATGAGGTAGCTCACGTTCATCTGGTCGGCCGGCACGTTGCCCAGGGTGTCGATCATGAGGTCCATGTCGATGTCCCGGATCCAGCGCGAGAGCAGGTTGTCGGGAGTGTGGAAATCCACCGGCGTCACCGTGGTGACGAGGTTGCGGATCTTGTCCGGATGCAGGGCCGCATAGCACAGCGAGAGCACGCCGCCCTGGCAGATGCCCATGAGGTTGATCGCCTCGATGCCGTGGCTGGCGCGCAGGAAATCCACGCAGCCGCCCAGGAAGCGCTCGACGTAATCCTCCATGTCGAGGTAGCGATCGGCCTGGTCGGGATAGCCCCAGTCGATGATGTAGACATCCTCGCCGCGTGAAAGGAGGCCGCGCACCAGCGAGCGGTTCTCCTGCAGGTCCACCATGTAGGGCCGGTTGACCAGGGCGTAGCTGATCAAGAGCGGCACCGCACCCTTGCGGCGGTTCGGGTTGGCGTAGCGGTAAAGGGTGAGCTTGTCGTCGCGGTACACCGCGTCCTTGGGCGAGCAGCCGAAATCCACATCGCCCACGGCGCGCAGGGTGCGCGGCCCCGCCGCCAGGCGCCGCTGCGCGTCGAACAGCTCGCGCGCCCAGGTCGTCGGATCGATCATCATCGGGGTCATCACTTGCCGGCCCTCCGCCGCTGCGCGGCTTCATCGAGTTTCCTGCCGCGCGTGCCCAGCGCGCGCGGCGCATCCACCAGTGGCAGCATCGAGACCGACGCCTTGCTGCGCCGCGCGGCGGCGGGCGGCGGCTTCACCGGGGCGTTCGATGACGCTTTGGCAGGTGCCCGAGCCGGCGACGAACGCGCGGCCTTCCCCCTCGCCCGCGGCGTTTTTTTCGCGGCGGGCGCTTTCGCGGCGGCCTCCGGCGCAGACGCAGGCGCAGGTGCGGCTGCCGGCCGGGCCGGCGGCTGCGGCTTCTTCACCGCGGCGCGCGGTGCCGCGGCGGGCGGCACCGCAGGCGCGGCGGCCGCGGCGTCGCGCAGGCCGGCCACTTCGCCACGCAGGCGCCGCAGCTCGCGTTCGAGCTGGGCGATGCGGCGGTGGTCGGCGTCCACTTCGCCGCGCGTGGGCAGGCCCAGGCTTTCGGCCAGGCGGTTGATCTGGTCGGCCTTCGCCGCGCGCACCTTCATCTCGGCATTGGTGAAACGCCCCAGCGCCGCGACGAAGGCGTCGCTGCCGGCGCGCTCGGCCCAGGCCTGTTCGCCGGCTTCCACCCACTCGTCGAACAGGGCGCGCGAGGTGGTCAGTGGCTCGTTCTTCGCCGCGCGCTCGGCCAGGCGCTCGCGCAGGTGGGCCTGCGCCAGCCGCATCGTTTCGCCAAGCTGCGCGGAGAACTCGCGCGCCGCCTCCTGGTAATCGAGCTGGGCCAGCATCGCACCCTGCCAGCGCTCGATGTGTTCTCGCATCGGGCCGACGGCGGGCGTGGAGAGGGCCTCGCGCAGCGCCGAGGTATCGAGCGCCGGCAGCGGCCCCAGCTCGAACGGACCGGCGGCGGAGGCCAGCTTGGCACCGACCGATTCCACCAGCGCGCGCCAGTTGGCCAGCGCACCCGATTCGCTGTCGATGCCGGTGCCGGCCTGCAAGGCGAGCTGCTGCCACTGCGCCTGCGCCAGTTCGGAAAGCTGCTGCAGGAAGCGGGTGAAGGCACCCGCCGCCGGTCCCGCGCCCGCACCCTGGGGCCAGCCGGGCATGGTTGGCGCAGCCTGGCCACCGAACCAGCCGGCCATGTTCGAAAAAGGCGCAGCGCCGCCCATGCCCGGGAAGGCACCGGGAAAGGATCCGGGGAACGCACCGGGAAAACCGCCCGGGAACGCGGATCCCTGGAACGCCGTCATCGCCTCGCGAAATGGCTGCATCCAGGCCTCCAGCCCGAAGTCCTGCCCCGTCGTGGCCGTCGTCATGTGCCGTCCTCCGTGTGCAATTGACATAGTATGCCGCGCACCGCCGCGCATCTCACGAAACGCCCGATGTCCGAGTCAGCCGATCCTCACCCGTCCGGTCGCGATCCACTGCCCGGCCGCACCACGCCGACCTGGGAAATGGAGCTGCTGATCTCCGGTGCCACGGTCTTCTCGCTGCTGCAGGCGCCCGGGCTCATGGACGAGGTGTACTACGCGATCGCGCCGGGGCTTTCCTCCGAGTACCGCACGCTTGCGACGCTGCCCTACCTGTACCTGATGACGGCCTGTCTGGCGCTGATCGCGACCTTTCTGGCGCACCTGTGCGTGCGCGGCTACTGGGTGGCGCTGGTGGGGCTGGGCTCGGTCTACCCCAAGGGCGTGGACTGGGAGCGCCTGCGCTGGGGACCGGGCTTCGTCGCCGCGCTGCGCCGCCGCACGCCGGCGCTGGCGGACACCATCGAGCGCTACGACAACCGCGCCAGCCAGGTCTTCGGTTTCGGGGTCGGGCTGACCTTCCTCTCCATCGGCATCACGCTGGCCGTGGTCATCGCGGCGAGCGTGGCGGTGGCGATCCACGAACTCAGCGGGGACGCGGTGCACGCCGACACGATCCTGCTCGCGCTGATCGGCCTCATCTTCGGCCCCTACCTGCTGCTCTACTTTGCGGACGCGCTGATGCGGAACCATCCCGAGCGCCATCCGCGCCTGCAGCGCTGGATCGAGGGTGCGTTGACCCGGCTGCTGCGCGTGCCCTTCATCAGCGGCTCGAACTATCCGCTGCTGCTGTTCGCGAGCCACGTCGGCGGGCGTCGCGGCAGCGCCCTCATGACGATCGCGCTGATCGCGTTGATCGGCGTTTCCGCGCTGCGCATGGAATCCGGGCGCGACCCGTGGCAGCCGGACGGCTACGCCCTCCTGCCGCGCGATGACAAGGACGGCCACACGCTCGATCCGCGCCGCTATGCCGATCAGCGCGAACGCCTCGGCAGCCTGCTGCCCGCCGTGCACATTGCCTCCGAACGCATCGGGGGCGACTGGCTGCGCGTGTACATTCCGTTCCACCCATCCCCCGACAGCGAGGCGCTGCTGCGGCTGTGCCCGGCGCTGTCCGAGTCCGATCCGCCCGCGCCCGATGCCGTGCTCGCCTGCCTGCCGCAACGCTTCCGGCTCACCCTCGACGGCCAGCCGCCCGCGACCGTGCCGGACTTCGTCTTCGCGCGCGATCCGGGAAGCCGGCTGCGCGGCGTCGTCGCGATGATCGACATCCGCGACCTGCCGCGCGGACGGCACGAGCTGGGACTGATCCATGGCGACGTGCGCGAGGACGGCGGCGAACCGGCGTCGCCCCCGCTGCGGATTCCGTTCTGGCGCTGACGCGCGCCGCACCGCGCACGAGTTCGGCGCGCGATGCGCGACAAGCCGGGCGCGGCCCGTGATAATCCGGCCCATGCCGCTCATCCTGATCGCCGACGACCACCCGCTGTTCCGCGCCGCCCTCAGCCAGGCGGCGCGCGCCGCGGCGGTGAAGTGCGAGGTGCTGGAGGCCGAAGACCTGGACGCCGCGATCGCCACGCTGGAGCGCAACGAGGGCGTGGATCTGGTGCTGCTGGATCTGCACATGCCGGGAAACCACGGCCTCGCCGGCCTGGCGGCGCTGCGCGCGCAGTTCCCGCAGGTGGCGGTGGCCGTGTGTTCGGGCAACGACGATCCGCGCGTGGTGCAGCGCGCGCTGGCGCACGGCGCGGCGGGCTTCATTCCCAAGCGCGTGGGCATGGACGATATCCGTCGCGCCATCGCGGCCATGCTCGACTGCGACACCTGGCTGCCCGACGACCTGTACCGCGCGCTGGCCGACGTCGCGCCCAACCCGGAGGAGGACGCGCTCGCCGCGCGCCTGTCGCGCCTCACGCCGCAGCAGTTCCGCGTTCTCACCCTGCTGGCCGAGGGCCTGCTGAACAAGCAGATCGCGGACCGGCTCGACGTGCAGGAGCGCACCGTCAAGGCGCACATCACCGCGATCTTCGAAAAGCTCGGTGTACGCAACCGTACCCAGGCGAGCGTGCTGCTGCGCGAACTGGCGATCGCGGAGCCGGGCGCGCTCGACGCCGCGGGTTCCTAGCCCCCAGGTGTTTGACGCCCGGCAACGTCGGCCACGTAGGGCCGACCTACGGCGGTGACGCACCACGCATGACGGCTCGCCCGAACGCCGAGGCGGTTGTAGGTCGGGGCTACGTCCCCGACGCGGTGTTCCGCAGACGCCGCGAGCAACGTCGGCCACGCAGGGCCGACCTACGGAAGCGGTGAGGGTGCCAGTAGGTCGGGGCTGCGTCCCCGACGCGGTGTTCTAGCCCGCCAGCGCGCGCAGGGTCTGCGCCGGCGGCATGCGCGCGATGCGGCGGGTGGCCCAGAGCCCGGCGATGACGACGATCACCACGCCCAGGCCTGCGCCCATCGCGGCCAGATGCCAGTCCGGTGCCCAGGGCTGTTCGAACACCTTGACCGCGATGGCGCCGGAAATCGCGCTGGCCGCGATCGCCGCCACCACGCCCGCGATCGCGCCGATGGCGATGAACTCCGAGGCGTGCGCCAGCCGCAGCTGCGCGGTGCGCGCACCCAGCACGCGCATCACGCCGCCCTCGAGCAGGCGCTCGTCCTGACTGGCGCTGATCGAAGCCAGCAGCACCAGCACGCCGGCCAGAAGGGTGAAGTAGAAGACGTATTCGACCGCCGCGGCGACCTGGTCGGCGGTGCTGCGCACCTGGTCGATCACCGCGTCGATGTCGATCACCGAGAGGTTCGGATAAGCCTCCACCAGCGCCCGCGTCAGCGCCGGATCGCCGCGCGCCACCCGCGCCGAGGTGATGTAGCTTGCGGTATGCGCATCGAGCGGCCCAAGCGGGGTTTCGACGAAGAAGTTGGGCCGGAAGCTCTCCCAATCGACCCGCCGCAGGCTGGTGATCGGTGCCTCGAACGCGCTGCCGGCGATGTCGAAGCCGACCACATCGCCGATCTGCCAGCCGAAGGATTCGGCCATGCCCTGCTCCACCGAGAGCTGCGGAGTGGCGTCCTCGGGCGACCAGAACGCGCCGGCGACGATGGCGTTGTCGCTTTCGCGCAGGCGCGCGACCGAGCTCAGGTTGAACTCGCGCTCGGCCAGGCGCCGCGCGCGCTCGCCGCGCGCGGCATAGGTTTCACCCGACACCGGCACGCCGTTCAGGCTGGCCAGGCGGGCGCGCACCATTGGATACAGCTCGGGCACCTGTTCGCCGTGCTGCTCCAGGATCGCGCGCACGCCGTCGAGCTGGTCGGGCTGCACGTTGATGATGAAGCGGTTCGGCGCATCCTCGGGGAAGGATTCCTGCCAGCGCCCGAGCAGGTCGCTGCGCACCAGGGTCAGCAGCAGGATCGCCATCAATCCCAGACCCAGCGAGGCGATCTGCGCCACGCTGGCGGCGCGGCGGCGGCTGACGTTGGCCAGGCCATAGCGCCACGGTCCGCGCATCCGCGTGCGCAGCCGGGTGAGCGCGGCGACCAGCCCCAGGGCCAGCACCGCCAGCACCGCGAAGGTGCCGGCGATGCCGCCGAGCATCGTCAGCGCCAGCGTCGGCGAGCCCGCCTTCCACCACAGCAGCGCCGAGACGCCCGCCAGCCCGGCCAGCGTCACCAGGATCGCGCCCGGCTCCACCGCGCCGATGTCGCGCCGCAATACGCGCAGCGCCGGCACCCGGCGCAGCGCCAGCACCGGCGGCACCGCGAAGGCGAGCAGCACCACGAAGCCCACGACAAAGCCCTGCACCACCGGCAACCAGCCCGCTGCCGGCACCGCGATGTTCATCACCTGCGCCAGCCAGCCGCCGAGCAGCATCTGCGCCGCCCAGCCGCCGAGCACGCCCAGGCCGCAGCCGATCAGGCCGAGCATCAGCAATTCGCCGATGTGGATGATGGAAATCGTGCGCTGGCTCGCGCCCAGGCAGCGCAGCACGGCGCAGCCGTCCAGGTGCCGGGCGCTGTGGCGGCGCGCCGCCATCGCCACCGCGATCGCCGCCAGGATCACCGCAACCAGTGAAGCCAGCCCGAGGAAGCGGTCGGCGCGATCCAGCGCGCTGCGCATCTCCGGCCGCGCATCGGCGACGGTTTCAAGGCGCTGGCCGCGCTCCAGCCGATCCTGCATCGCATCCACGAAGCGCTGCGTCGCGCCGTCGTCGGAGGCGACGATGAAGCGGTGGGTGATGCGGCTGCCTTCCTGCACCAGGCCGGTGGCGTGGATTTCGTCCAGCCGCACGAACACGCGCGGCGCGACGTTGAAATAATCCATCGCCGCATCCGGCTCCTGCGCCACCAGTGCGGCGATACGCAGTTCGGACTGCCCCAGCCGTACCGTATCGCCGACCGCGACATCGAGAATCTGCGCACCGGCGCGGGTCAGCCAGGCGCTGCCCGGCGCAGGCAGGCCGGCGGCATCGTGCTCGCCATCGCCTGCGTCGATGCGGTAGCGCCCGCGCAGCGGAAAACCCTCGCCCAGCGCACGCACTTCCGACAGGCTCAGGCTGTCGCCGGCGCGCAGCATGCTGCGGAACGACCAGGTTTCGGTCTGGCGCAGGTCCAGCTCGCGCGCCAGTTTGCGCGGCAGCTTGCCGATGGCTTCATCGGCGCGCAGCACCGCGTCGCCGCCGAGCAGGCGGTTGGCTTCCAGCGCCAGCGCCCGTTCGGCACGCTCGGTGATGAAGGACACCGCGGTCACCGCCATCACCGCGAGCGCCAAGGCTGCCAGCAGCACCCGCACCTCGCCGGCACGCAGGTCGCGGCGCAGGAAGCGCCAGGCCAGGTGCCAGCCGATCACGCCGCCACCAGCCGGCCGGCATCGATATGCAGCGTGCGATCGCAGCGCGCGGCCAGGGCCGGATCGTGGGTGACCAGCACCAGGGTGGTGCCCGATTCGGCGTTCATGCGGAACAGCAGGTCGATCACCGCCTCGCCGGTGTGGGTGTCGAGGTTGCCGGTCGGTTCATCGGCGAACAGTACCTGCGGCCGCGTCACGAAGGCGCGCGCCAGCGCCACGCGCTGCTGCTCGCCGCCGGAAAGCTGGCGCGGATAGTGGTTCAGGCGCTCGCCCAGGCCGACGGCCTCCAGCACCGCCCTGGCCGGGGTGCGCGCGTCGCGCTCACCGCGCAGCTCCAGCGGCAGCATCGCGTTTTCCAGCGCGGTCAGCGAGGGCAGCAGCTGGAAGGCCTGGAACACGAAGCCGACGCACTCGCCGCGCAGCTTCGCGCGGCCATCCTCGTCCAGCCCGGCCAGCGAGGCACCAACCAGTTCGACATCGCCATCGCTGGGCGTATCCAGTCCTGCCAGCAGCGACAGCAGGGTGGACTTGCCCGAACCCGAGGCACCGACAATGGCCACGCGCTCGCCAGCGCGGAGCGCGAAATCCACCCCTTCCAGTATCGTTAACGGGCCTGAGGGCAGACTCACGCGCTTGCCCAGTTGGCGGGCGCGCACCACGACGGCGTCGGTTTCTGCGGCGGTTTTCGCGGAGACGGGCGAACGGGTGGCGGCGGCGGGATCCGTCATGGGCACTTCCACGTCAAACAAGGGAATATCCGACAATGCGGCCTGGAACCTTCTGGCGCAAGGCGCGCGTGCTGCTGTTCGCACTCGGCTTCATCGCCCAGACATCCGCGCTGGCGGCGGCACCGCAACGCACCGTGCTGGTGATGGGCGATTCGCTGTCGGCCGCCTACGGCCTTGCGCCCGAACAGGGCTGGGTGGCGCTGCTGGGCGAACGCCTGGCGCAGTCGCATCCGGGCTGGCGCGTGGTCAACGCCAGCGTCAGCGGCGAGACCACCGGCGGCGGCGCGGCGCGCTTTCCCCGTGCGCTGGAGGAACACTCGCCGGACGTCGTGATCCTGGAGCTGGGCGCCAACGACGCGCTGCGCGGCCTGCCGCTGGAACCTGCGCAGGCCAACCTGCAGCGCATCATCGACGCGGCCCGCGCCGCCGGCACGCGGGTGCTGCTGACCGGCGTCGAGATCCCGCCCAACTACGGCCCGGAATACGCCGGCGCGTTCCGCGCGATGTTCGCCACCCTCGCGCGGGACAACGACCTGGCCTTCGTTCCCTTCCTGCTGGCACCCATCGCGACCGATCTTTCCCAGTTCCAGGCCGACACCATCCACCCCGTCGCCGAAGCGCAGCCGAAGGTGCTCGATCACGTGTGGCCGGCGCTGGTGCCGCTGCTGGACTGAAGGCAGGGTGCCGCGAAAGCGCGTTCGCGCGAAGCCGCCGAGGGTGATTCCTGCGCGCGCTTGAAGGATCATCGCACCGTGAAGATGCAGACGCCGCCGGAGATTCCGATCCGCCTGTTCCTGACGCAGCCGCACGAGTGCGGCTACTACCCGGAACGGCAGGCGCGCAGCCTGGTGCTCGATCCGGCGTCTCCGCATCTGGCGCACGCCTATCCGAACGCGATCAACCTGGGCTTTCGCCGCTCCAGCCACCAGATCTACCGCCCCCACTGCGCCGGCTGCAACGCCTGCACGCCAACGCGCATCGTGGTGGAGCGCTTCCGTCCCGACCGCAGCCAGCGGCGCTGCGCGGCGCGCAATGCCGACCTCGACGTTCACGTCGCGCCGGCCGCCTTCAGCGAGGAGCGCTTCGCGCTCTACGTGCGCTATCTCGCCGCGCGCCACGGTGACAGCCCGATGGCCAACCCCGCGCGCGAGGACTTCGAGAGCTTCCTGGTGGGAAGCTGGAACCGGACGATCTTCATCGAGCTGCGCGAGGCCGCACGGCTGGTGGCGGTGGCGGTGACCGATGTGCTGCCGCAGGGCTGTTCGGCGATGTACACCTTCTTCGATCCCGAGCTGGCTGCCCGCGGCCTGGGCACCTGCGCCATCCTGCAGCAGATCGCGTTTGCCGCGCGCAGCGGGCTGCCCTTCGTCTATCTCGGCTACTGGATCGACGGGCATCCGAAGATGGACTACAAGCGCCGCTTCGCCGCCATGCAGGTGCTGCGCAACGGAAGCTGGCAGGATCTTGCGTGAGCGCGTTCGAGCACACCCTGGCGCTGCGGCTCGCCGCGCTGCCGGCAGGGAACCTGTGGGTCGGCTTCAGCGGCGGGCTGGATTCCACCGTGCTGCTGCACGCCCTGGCGCGCATCCCCGCCGCGCGCGCGCGCGGCCTGACCGCGCTGCACGTCGATCACGACAGCTCGGCGCTTTCGGCGCAATGGGTCGCGCATTGCCGCGAAGCCGCCGCCCGGCTCGGCGTGGCGTTCGCCACCCGGCGTCCGGTGATCGAAGGAATCGATGCGCTCGGACTGGAAGCGGCCTGGCGGCGCGCGCGCCACGCGGTGTTTTCAGAGCTGCTGCCTTCGCCCGGCGTGCTGGCGCTGGCGCATCACCGCGACGACCAGGCGGAAACCCTGCTGCTGCGCCTCCTGCACGGGGCCGGCAGCGAAGGGCTGGCCGGAATGCGCGTACTGCGACCGCTGCGCTCGGGTGAAAGCGTGCGCTGGCTGTGGCGGCCGCTGCTCGATATTCCGCGCGCGGTGCTGGAGGCATATGCCCGCGACCGCGGCCTGTCTTTCGTGGACGATCCCGCCAACGCCGACCCGCGCCACGCGCGCACCCGCCTGCGCGCGGCGGTGCTGCCTGCGCTGCGCAGCGCGTTTCCCGATGTGGACGCCCGCATCGCGGATGCGGCGGCTCGGCTGCGCGCCGAATCCGATGCGCTTGACGACGCGGCGCGCGCCCTGCTCGATGAGGCGCTGGATACGCACGATGCCAGCCTCGCCTGCGCGCCGCTGCGCGCGGCCCCGGCCGCGACCCTGCGACGCGGCGTCGGGCGCTGGCTCGACGACCTCGGCCTGCCGCGCCCGCCGCCCGGCGTCTGGAGCACAGTGCGCGACGAGCTGATCGATGCGCGCCCGGACGCGGCTCCCGAACTGCGCTGGCGCGGTGCCCGCGTGCGCCGCCATCGCGATCGCCTGCACGCCGATCCGGGCAACGGCCAGCGCGTGCCGGAAGCGGTGGCCTGGCAGGGCACGGCACCGCTGGCCTGGGCGGGTCAAACACTCGCGTTCGATCCGCCGCTGCGCGAGCCGCACGCCTTTGTCGTGCGCCCGCGCGCCGGCGGGGAAACGATCCTGCAGCGCGGCCATCATCGAAGCGTCAAGAAACTGCTGCACGCTTGCGGCCTGCCGGGCTGCGAGCGCGCGCGGCTGCCGCTGGTGTTCGATGACGCGGGCGCGCTGTGCGCGGTGGGCGCAGGCTGGCTGTCCGACGATTTCGCGCATTGGGCGCAGGCGCGCGGCGTGAGGCTTTGCCTTTCGCCCGGCTGAGCGAGGCTGGCAGCGACCGTCCCTCGCACGCGGGGCCATGCGTCGGGCGATGTGAACCCGCACCCGGTACGATCCTGTCCGGATTGACCCTCCCGATACCCTGTCGCACACTTCCGCCGCCATGCCGAAAACCCCAGAAAACCCGGAACCGAACGCCCCCAACGCCGTGGCGCAGTTCGAACAGTCGCTCGACGAGCTGGAGTCGCTGGTGCAGCGCATGGAGAAGGGCGACCTCTCGCTCGACGAATCGCTCGCCGCCTACGAACGCGGCGTCGGCCTTTACCGCCGCTGCCAGACCGCGCTGGAACAGGCCGAACTGCGCGTGCGCCTGCTCACCGATCCGCTCGACCCGGACAGCGCCGAGCCGTTCGATGTCCCCGAGTGAGTCGCCGGCGCGCTGGCACCGCTGGGCGCAACGCTGCGAGAATCTCCTTGCCGATGCGCTGCGGGCGCGCGGAAATGTCGATGCGCGCCTCGCGCAGGCCATGGCCTACGCCGCGCTTGGCGGCGGCAAGCGGATGCGCCCGCTGCTGGTGTACGCCACCGGCACCGCGCTGGGCGCGGACGAATCCGTGCTGGACGCTCCCGCTGCCGCGATCGAGTTGATCCACGCCTATTCGCTGGTGCACGACGACCTGCCGGCGATGGACGACGACCGCCTGCGGCGCGGCAGACCCACCGTGCACGTCGCCTTCGACGAGGCCAGCGCGATCCTCGCCGGCGACGGCCTGCTGACGCTCGCCTTCGAGCTGCTCGCCGACGCGCCCACCGCTCCGACCACGGCGCTGGCGATGGTACGCACGCTGGCAAAAGCGGCGGGAATGCAGGGCATGGTCGCAGGCCAGGCCATCGACCTGGCCTCGGTCGGAACCGCACTCGACGCCGACGCGCTGCGCCGCATGCACGGGGCCAAGACCGGCGCGCTGATCCGCGCGGCCGTCGCGCTGGGTGCGCTGGCCGCCGATGCCGATGCCGCCGCGCGCGCCGCGCTGGACGACTTCGCCGACGCGCTCGGCCTGGCCTTCCAGATCCGCGACGACATCCTCGATGTGGAAGGCGATCCGGCGCTGACCGGCAAGACCGCCGGCAAGGATGCCGCCAGCGACAAGCCGACCTATCCGGCCATCCTGGGTCTGGACGCCTCGCGCGCGCTGCTGGCGCAGCTGGCGCAGCGCATGGACGGCGCGCTGGCGACGCTGGCATGCGACACCGCGGAACTGGCGGCGCTGGCGCGGTTTGCGGCCGCGCGCGGGCACTGACGACCGCCGCGGGGTCGCGGCCGCGAACGTCCCCGCGTTCGACAGCTAGCCGACCGGCAGCGCGCCCAGTACCCCGTCCAGCTTCTCCAGGAACTCCTCCGCGTTGGCGCGGCTGAAAACGATGGGCGGCTTGATCTTGAGCACGTTGTCATCCGGGCCATCGGTGGACAGGAGGACGTGACGGGCCTTCATCGCCTCCACCACGACGCGGGCGCGGGCCGGATCGGGGCTGCGTGCGGCGGCATCGGAAACAAACTCGGCACCGATGAAGAGCCCGCGCCCGCGCACGTCGCCGATGCCCGGGTGCCGCGCCTGGATCTCACGCAGGCCGGCCGTCAGGAACTCACCGACGCGGACGGCGTTGTCCATCAGGTTTTCCTCTTCGATCACGTCGAGCACGGCCAGGCCGATGGCGCAGGACACGGGATTTCCGCCGAAGGTGTTGAAGTACTCCATGCCGGTGACGAAGCTGGTGGCAACCTCGGGCGTGGTGACCACCGCGCCCATCGGGTGGCCGTTGCCGATGGGTTTCCCCAAGGTGAGGATGTCGGGCACGACACCCTGTTGCTCGAAGGCCCACATCGCATCGCCGACGCGGCCGAAGCCCACCTGCACCTCGTCGGAAAGGCACAGGCCGCCGGCGGCGCGCACCTGCGCGAAGGCTTGCCGTAGATAGCCGTCGGGCAGGATGACCTGACCGCCGCAGCCGAGCAGGGATTCGCAATAGAACGCGGCGGGCCGATGGCCGCGCGCGCGCAGCTCGTCGATGGCCCCCGCGAGCATCCGTCCGTAGCGCGGGCCGGCGTCGGCGGCATCGCGAACCGCGCCGCGGTACGCATCGGGCATCGGCACCACGGCGACGTGATCCGCCTGCCCTTCCCCGCCGCGGCCGTTGAACTTGTACGGGCTCAGTTCGACCATCGAGGGCGAATGGCCGTGGTAGGCGTGGTCCACCACGATCGTCCCGCGCGCGCCGGTGTGGGCGCGCGCGAGGCGCAGGGCAAGGTCGTTGGCCTCGGTGCCCGAGTTGGTGAGGAACACCACCGACAGCGGTGCCGGCAAGGTGGCCGTCAGGCGCAGCGCGTATTCCACCAGGGCGTCGTGCAGGTAGCGGGTGTTGGTATTGAGCCGCGCCATCTGCTCGGCCCCGGCGCGCACCACGCGCGGGTGGCAGTGGCCGACGTGGCAGACGTTGTTGACCATGTCGAGATAGCCCTGGCCCTGCGCGTCGTACAGCCAGACACCCTCGCCGCGCACGATCTTCAGCGGCTCGCGATAGGCCACGCTGAGCGTGGGATTCAGATGCGCACGGCGCAGGCGCAGAAGCTCCTCGCGGCTGCGTTCGGGAACGGCGTGGCGCGTGTCAGTCACGGGCGGATTCCAGGAAGGGTTCGACCAGGGTGGTGCCGTCCACGTCGGACAGCCGCTGCAGCAGTCGGCGCACGCCGGCCTGCGAGACGAAGGCGAAGTCATTGCCGGGCTGCTCGCGCGCGGCGCGCGTGGCCATCAGGATGCTCTGGCACAGGCGCGCGAGGATGAACGCATGCAGCGCCGCCAGCTCGCGCCGCAGCAGCGGCTGTTCGGCCAGATAGCCAGCCACGATGCGCCGCGCGCAGGCGAGCGGGTCGTCCTCGTACTGCAGCGCATAGGCGCAGGCGATGGCGAGATCGGCGAGGCGGAAGCTGGTGCAGGTGTCGCCGAAGTCGATGATGGCGCTGACGCGCGGGGTGTCGCCGGCGGCATCGACGATCACGTTGCGGTCGTTGGCATCGTTGTGCAGCACCTGGATCGGGAGGCTCACACGCCACGCCGGGATCTGCGGGCAAAAGGCTTCGGCGTGCCGGCGCACAAGGGCGCGCAGTTCGGCGTCGGCGAGGTGTTCGAGCTCCCTCAGCGCCTCCGACAGGCGCATCAGATTCCAGTCGTGCTCGCGCGCGGCGGCCGGATGGGTGAATCCGGCCAGCCCGCGGGTGAGTCGGCCTACCGCCCGACCGAGGCTGTCGTGCAGCGCGGCGCGCCGACGGGAACCCAGCGTACCGATCACCTCGGCATAGGTTTCGCCCGGCACGAAATCGAGCAGGCGCACCAGGCGTGTTTCGCCCGCGACCGGCAGGGCCAGCAGGTACGCGCCGTCGCGCGCCGGATGCACCCGCGGACAACCAAGCGCCGGCTCGCGCGCCGCCAGCGCCAGCATCGCCTGGTTTTCCAGATCGATGTCCGCGAACGACCATGACGGATGCGCAAGCTTGAGCACGAAGCGCGCTCCGTCCTCGCCGCGCAGCAGGAAGTTGCGGTCCGAGTGCGAGGGCAAGGCGCGCGCCCGCGCGCGCAGACCCCAGTGCTGCTGGGCGATTGCTTCGGCGGTGGCTTCGGTCAGCGCATCCATCGCGGCCAGTCCAAGGGTGCGACAGGATAGCGCCACCGCCCGCGGATTCATCCACCCAGGGCAGCATCCACCACGCCGAATCCTCCCGTGCGCCCGCGCTCCCGATCTTTCCGGCCGCATCGCCCTGCGCCGCGCAATGCAGCGCGGCCAGCAGGATGAAACCGCCGTCAGCCACGCCCTGCACACGTGCAATCCACCGATCGAATCGCCCGTGACAGCGAGGCATCAGCGACGCCATATGTCGCATGGTTCCGGATACTGGCCTCGCCTGCCGAGGAGTGAAGCCATGCAACACCGCATCCGTCGCCACCAATGCCATCCCATCGAAAACGAACTCGATACCGTGCGCGAAGCGCCGGTGTTCCAGACCCTGCCGCTGAGCTCGGGCATCGAGCGCCTGGCCGCGCTGTACGCGCTGCGGATGATCGAAGGCGCGCGCCTGCAGTCGAAACTGTACGCCCAACGGGTACGGCACCACGACTTCGATGTGCTGAACCTGACCGGGCTGGCGCTGAAGGATCATCGCCCCGACGGCATGACCCTGGGCGAAGTGCCGGTGGAAGGGGACAAGCGCGAACCGGTACCCGGACCGGAACGCTTCCGCGCGTTTTCGCTGGCACAGGCACTGCTGGCACGCGAACCCGGCCAGCCGCTGCTGTTCGACGAGGTCGAAGGCGTGTTTGGCAACGGATTCTCTGCGTTCATGCGCGAACTGTTTGGCCGCGGCCGCAATGCCCCGACCACCAAGGGCTGGATCAACGAAACCCTGGAAACCAACCCCGTGCCGACGCCCTGGGTCTGCAACGACATCACCGCGATGGACCCGGCCTATCTGCGCCGCTTCGACCTGGTGGCCGAATTCCGCGCCTCGACCGAGCGCGTGCGCCGCCGCATCGTGCAGCGCTGCTTTCCCGAAGGCACGCTTTCACGCGATGGCATCCAGGCGCTGACCGCGATGGAATCACTCCACTTGGCGGTGAAGTGGCTCAGATCAGGTCGCCTGAGCCTCCCCACAACCGGGTGTTGCGAATCAGAGTTGAATCCGCCCGCGAGTACTTCCCGCGCAAGCGCAACTTTTCGACCATCCTCCCGGAGGAAATACAGTGCGTCCAGGACGCGCTCAACAACCGACCCCGAAAACGTCACCGATTCCTTACCCCGTCCGAGGTATTCTTTCACCACTCACGCGTTGCACTTCGCGGTTGAATCCGCCGTCGACATCGATCCGTTGGTGCGCAACGGTGACTTCAACGGCGACCTGCGCTACTGGACCGGCGGCAGCGGCATCAGCTACGACAGCAGCCACAATCCCTCCGGCCCGGCCAGCGGTTCCGGCGTGCTGAAGATCACCCGTGCAGTCTCGGTCGGTGGGCGCGTGGTCTCGACCCAATGCGTACCGTTGCCCGGGCCGGCGGTCTACCACCTCAGCGCCTGGGCGCGGACGGCCGGCACCGGCGTGGGTGCCGACCAGGCGCTGGTGGGCTGGAGTCTGGTGCCCGATGACGCCACCGGCACCTGCGTGGGGAGCATCACCCGCAACGGCGAGAAGTTTGTTGCCCAAGGCAACACCTGGCGGGAAATGCAGCCGCTGGCCATCGAGGTGAGCCCGGCGGAATGGAGTGGCCGCTCCAGCCTGGCCGTCCACCTGATCGCGCAGGACAGCGGGATCGCGACCGGCGGCACGCCCACTGTGGTGGGCTATTTCGACGGCATCCGGTTGAGTGTGGCCGGCGCAGGCGGGGATAGCATCTTCGCGGACGGATTCGAACCTTGAGGCGTGGTCGGCAAGGAGTCTCCCCCGGAACACTGGGGAGACTTCGAGAGGGGGTGGAAAGCCGGGAAGCTCGTGGTTAAAAGACGCGACTGCCTTCGGGCTTTGGCCGTTCCGGCCAGCCAGGGCGTGTCCGGTCTTTTGTGTGTGAGCCTGCTACCCCACCAGCCCTCGCCGCGCGGCCTCCAGCGCAGCCTCGGCACGGCTGCCGACGTTCAGCTTGCGGTAGATGTCCTTGAGATAACCGGCCACGGTGTGGGCGGAAATCGCGAGGAGCTGGGCGACTTCCTGCCGGGTCATGCCCTTTGCGATGAGGCGCAGCACCTCGGTTTCACGCGGGGTCAGGGCGTTTTCCGCGGCGACGGCGGGCGCGCCGGCCGGACCATGCTGCGGGGCGAAATGGCGCAGCAGGCGACGTGCGATGGACGGCGAGAGCGGCGGCTGGCCGGCCGCGATCCCGCGCAGCATCTCGGCCAGCGATTCGTGGCCCTGATCCTTGAGCACATAGCCTTCGGCACCCGCGTGCAGGGCCGGGAACAGGTGCGCGTCATCGTCGAACACCGTGGCCACCACGCACATCGAGCGCCCGCGCAGCCGTTCGATCAGGCTCACGCCCGGACCATCCGGCAGGCCCAGATCGACCAGCGCCAGCGGTGGCGGCGGATCAATACTGCGCACGGCCTCGGCCAGGCTGCCCGCCTCGACGATGGCGATGCCGGGAAAGGCGAGCACCAGCGCCTGCGCCAGCCAGGCGCGGCTGGAGGCGAGGTCATCGACGACCAGCGCACGATCGAACGGGCCGCTCATTGCCCCCCGTCGCTCTGCAGCGGCATCGACAAAAGCACCTTGGTGCCGCCCTCGGTGCCGGGCGTCCAGCGGATCTCGCCGGCCAGTTCGGCGGCGCGATCACGCATCGATCGCATGCCGCTGCCGGTGCGCGCCGCGGTCGCTTCCATGCCCTCGCCGTCGTCGGTCAACTCCAGGCCAAGCTGGCCGCCGGAAAAACGCAGCCGCACGCGCAGACGGCGCGCCTGGGCGTGGCGAATGGTGTTGCTGATCGCTTCGCGCACGATGCGGTGCAGGTGCAGGGCGCGCTCGGTGTCGAGCGGCGGATCGGGCAGCACGTCGATTTCCTGCCAGACAAGGCCGATGTCGACTGCGGCAAGGCGCTGGACGGCCTCGCTGCGGATGTCGGCAAGCACATCGCCCAGCGTGCCGGGCGTCCCGCGCGAGCGCGTCACCACGTCGCGCAGGTCCTGCAGAATGGCGCGCGCCTGGTCGGCCTGCTGCGGCGTGGGCGCATCGTGGATCAAACCGAGCAGCCGCGCGCCCAGGTCATCGTGCAGGTCGCTGTAGATGCGTTCGCGCTCGAACGCGGTCGCCTCGGCGCGCAATGCGGCCTCGCGCGTGGCGCGTTCGTCTTCCGCATGCGCCTGCGCCCGGCGAACGCGCGCGCGCGTTCGCCAAAGCGCCAAGGCCAGCGCCACGGCGACCAGTGACATCGCCAGGAATGCAGGAAATAGGAGGCGTTGCATCGCTTCGGCGTGCGACCGGGCTGCGAATCGGACAGCCGCGCGGGCCGCTGGTCCTCAGGCATCGCCCCCCAGCTTGCTCTGCTGGTACAGCGCCAGGCCCAGGCTGCGGATCAGGCGCAGCTGCTTTTCCAGCCAGTAGGCGTGGTCTTCCTCGGTGTCCTTGAGCTGGACCAGGAGCAGGTCGCGGGTGACGTAGTCGCCGTGGCGTTCGCACAGCGCGATGCCTTCGGCCAGATGCGCGCGCACCGCGTATTCGGTGGCGAGATCCTTGGCCAGCATCTCTTCCACCTCGCGCCCCGGCTCGAACGCCTCCGCGCGCATGTCCGGCGTGCCTTCCAGGAACAGGATGCGCCGCACCAGCGCGTCGGCGTGCTGGGTTTCCTCTTCCATCTCGTGGTTCAGGCGTGCGTACAGGGCGTGCAGACCGAGATCCTCGTAGCGGCGCGAATGGATGAAGTACTGGTCACGCGCCGCCAGCTCACCGCGCAGCAGGAAGTTGAGGAAGGTGATGACTTCGGGATGACCTTGCATCGACAGGCTCCGGCCGGGAAAGACCGACAGTATGCCAAGTCCGCCGCGCGATCGCGTGCGTGCGCGACGGGCCGATCAGGACGGTGCCGGCGCATCCGGCACCGGCACGACAGGGTGCAGCGACCGCAGCGCCCCGGGCACGTCGCCGGGAGCCAGCGCCGCCCGGAGGGCGCCGAGGATATGGACGACATAGCCCAGATCGTTCATCAGCGAACCCATCCGCAGCCCGTCCAGCTCGTCGCGCCGCGCCATGAGGAACAGGCGCTGCCGGAATCCGGTCTGGAACTGGTCGACCTCCGAGGCCAGCGCCGCCAGGCGTTCGGGCGTGGCCTGCGCCGGATGCTGCGACAGCGCGTACAGCGCGTGCAACTGCTCCAGCAGGTAGCGCCACAGGCTCAGGTAGCTGTCGCGCATCGCCGAGGGCGGCTCGCGCAGCCGCGCCGTCATGTTCTTCTGCAGGTGCTTGGCGTCCTTGACCGCGTTCACGAAGCCCAGCGCGCGCAGCTGACACTGGCTCCAGTAGTGCTGGTGCGGTTCGTCCAGCGCCACGTCGAGCCGGCCCATGAAGCTCAGCAGGTCGGCATAAACGCCCTTGACGTAATGCTGGTACAGCGCGTCGGCGTTCTCGTCGGGCGTCTGCGGATCGAGTTCGAGGGTGGCGGCCTCCGGCTGCGGCCAGGTCAGCCGCTCGGGCGGCAGCAGCAGGGTGCGGCAGATCACCTCCATGCAGAGCTGGCCCAGGTGCTGCAGCTCGCGCGTCACCGCCGCCGCCGCCGCGTCGGGTGATTCCAGCGCCTGTGGCGAGAGGTAGTGCGCGCGGATCCGCTCCGGCGTCTGCGGCTCCATGGCGTGCGCGGGCGGCGGATCGGGCAGCCAGCGCTCCAGCGCGCGCGCCAGGCTCGCCTGCCACGGCCAGAACACCAGCACCCCGCCGGCGTTGAACAGGGTGTGGAACAGGGCCAGCTGCAGCAGCGGATTGTCGCCGAATCCCAGCGCCCGGGAAATCCATCCCACCGCCCAGGCCAGCGGTACCAGCAGCACCAGCGCGAGCGTCGCGGTCGTGACGTTGAACGCGACGTGCGCCAGCGCCAGCCGCTGCCCGCTGCGGTTGCCGCCCAGCATGCCCACGACCGCAGTGCTGACGCTGCTGCCGACGTTCGCGCCGATCGCGATCGCCAGCGCCTGGCCGAGCGAGAGATAGCCGTTGGAAAGCGCGGTCAGCGTCAGGATCAGGGTGGCGTGGCTGGACTGCAGCACCACCGTGGCCGCGAGGCCGGCACCGACGAACAACAGGGTTCCGACAAGACCCGTGGCACGCACGCCGTTGAGGTCCAAATTTCCGCCCAGGGCACCGAAGCCCTGCTGCAGCCCGTCGATACCCAGGAAGATCAGCGCCACGCCCAGCACCACGCGCCCCGCGGCCCGGCCGCGTGCGCCCAGGAAGCTGCCCAGGACGCCGAACACCAGCAGCGGCAGCGCCAGCGGCGAGAGGCTGAAGCCGTGTCCGGCCAGCGCCAGCAGCCAGATGCCGCTGGTGGCACCGAGGTTTGCGCCGAACACCACGGCGATACCGGCGGCCAGGTGGATCAGGCCGGAGCTGACGAAGGCGATGGTGAGCAGCGACACCAGGGTGCTCGACTGCAGCAGCATCGTGCCGCCGATGCCGAACAGCAGTCCCTTGCGCGGGGTCGCCGTGCTGCGCGCCAGCCACTGCTCCAGCCGGCCGCCGGCCAGCTGCCGCAGGCCTTCCTCCAGAAGCTGCATGCCGAGCAGGAACATCGCCAGACCGGCGCACAGCTGCAGCCAGCCGGCGCTGCGCCAGAACGACCACGCCAGCAGCGCCGCCAGCACGACCACGACGAGGCCGCGACCCTTCATTCCACGCTCCATCAACGCTCCAAACCGGGCATTATCGGCTCAACGCCGGATCGCCTGTGAACCCGGCGCCCGTTTGCCGGGGCGGTCCCACGCCCCCACCATCCACCCACCTCACGGAGCACACCAATGAACGCGTCGCCGAAGTGGTTCAAGGGGCTCGCCGTCGCCGGCCTGCTCTGGAATCTCCTGGGCTGCCTGGCCTTTGCGGCCGATCTTCGCCTCACGCCGGAAGACGTGGCCAGGCTGCCCGAGGCGCACCAGGCGCTGTACGCCGCCCGCCCGACGTGGGCCCTTGCCGCCACCGCCATCGCGGTGATCGGCGGCGCGCTAGGCTGCACCGGCATGCTTTTCGGAAAGCGATGGGCCTTTCCGCTTCTCGTCCTGTCCCTGCTCGGCATTCTGGTGCAGGACTACGCCATGTTCATCATGGTGGACGGGCTGGGTCTCGCAGGGAGCGTCGCCGCGCTGCTGCAGGGGATGGTGCTGCTCGTCGGGGTCGCGCTGGTGGCGCTGGCGCGCAAGGGCGTCACGCGCGGCTGGCTGACCCACTGATCCGGCCCATGAATAGTCGAATGGCCACTGTGGGGTGGAACCCTGCGGAGCGCGACCATCTGCGGGCTGGATCAATGGGAGCCGCCGTCCTGCATGCGGCCGAATCTGCCGCTGTTGAAGTCCTCGATGGCCTGGCGGATCTCGGCCTGCGAGTTCATCACGAAGGGACCATAGCCCACCACCGGCTCGTTGATCGGTTCGCCGGCCAGCCACAGCACGACGGCCTCGTTGTTGGCCTCGATCACTGCACCTTCGCCCTCGCGCGAGAGCACCACGAGCTGCCCGGCGCGGGCGACCGCGTCACCGTTGACCTGCACCGTGCCGCGCAGCACCGCGAGCGCCAGGGTGTGGCCGGGCGGGGTTGCGAGCGTCGCGCTGCCGCCGGCGCTGAGGCGCAGGTCCCATACGTCCATCCGGGTGAAGGTGCGCGCCGGCCCGGTGTGTCCGTCCAGCGTGCCGGCGATCACGCGCGCCGTGCCTGCGCCCTCGGGAAGATCCAGCACCGGGATCTGCGCCGCCGTGATGTTCTGGTAACCGGGCGGATCGGCCTTGTGACGCGCCGGCAGATTGACCCAGAGCTGGGCCATTTCCACCGTGCCGCCGCTGCGGCTGAGGGCCGGCGAGTGGAACTCCTCGTGCAGGATGCCGCCGGCCGCAGTCATCCACTGCACGTCCCCCGGCCCGATCACCCCGCCCGCGCCGGTGGAGTCGCGATGCGCCACCTCGCCCTGGTAGACGATGGTGACGGTCTCGAAACCGCGGTGCGGGTGCCAGCCCACGCCGCGCGGGCGCGGCGACGGCGGGAAGTCCATCGGGGCGGCGTGGTCGAGCAGCAGGAAGGGACTGAGCCGCTGGCCCAGGCCGTCGTAGCTGAACATCGAACGCACCGGGAAGCCGTCGCCGACCCAGTGCATGGGCGGGGCGTCGTGGACACCGAGAACCTTCTTCATCACTGCTCCTGATTGGCCGCGGGCAGGATCACCCGCCATGTGCCCATGATGGGTCCGCCGGGCGCTGTGGATAAGGCCGCTTCCGGCGATCCCGGCGTTGCCCCGGATGCAACGGTGCCCGGCGGCGCGGGCGATCAGCGGTTCCGATGCGGCGTCGCTTCGAGCGCGCAGTCGGCCACATCCTCCCAGACCACCTCCACCGTGCTGTGGCCGATGCCCCAGGTCTCGGCCAGCGCCCGCTTGATGGCGGCCGTCACCGCGCGCGGGTCGCCGCCCGGCGCGAGGCGCGCTTCGAGGGTGGCGGACGGCCGACCCGAGGTGATCGACCAGACGTGCACGTGCTCGACGCCGGCCAGGCCCTCCACGCGCGCCTTCAGATCGTCCGCCAGGCGCGCGATGTCGATGCCCGGCGGGGTGCCTTCCAGCAGGATGTGCAGGGTGTCGCCCAGGAGCCGCCAGGCGCTGCGCAGGATCAGGCCCAGGATCAGCACCGAGAGGATCGGGTCGATCGGCGTCCAACCGGTGAAATGGATCACCACCGCCGCCGCGATCGCCGCCACCGATCCCAGCAGATCGCCCAGCACGTGCAGCATCGCGCCATGGATGTTGACGTGACCGGTGTCGGCGCGCCGCAGGATGAAGAACACCGCGATGTTCACGCCCAGCCCGGCGCAGGCCACCGCCAGCATCGGCCCGGCCAGCACCGGTGCCGGCGCGCGCAGGCGTCCGATCGCCTCCCATCCGATCCACAGCACCAGCGCCAACAGCGCCACCGCGTTGATGAAGCCGGCCAGCACCTCCAGCCGCTGGTAGCCGAAGGTCTTGCGCGCGTCGGCACCGCGCCGGCCGAAGTGGAATCCCGCCCAGGCCAGCATCAGGGCGGCGACATCGGTGAGCATGTGGCCGGCGTCGGCGATCAGCGCCAGCGAGCCGGAAAGCAGCCCGCCCACCGCTTCCACGCCCATGAACAGCGCGGTGAGCAGCAGCGCGAACAGCACCGCGCGGCGGTTGCCCCGCGTTACCGCCGGCGCATGGTCGTGGTGCTCGTGCGGCGCGTGCGCGTGTCCGTCGCCGTGCTCGTGTGCCTGCGCCATCGCGCCCGATTCCCTTGCCGTGTGCCATCACTTTGCCACGTTGCGCGCGCTGGCTATAGTGCTGCCAGCTTCGCCGCCTGTCGGGATCGCGGTGACCCCGGCCAACCGAAGGAATCCCGACATGCCTGCGACTGCGTTCGCCCGCATCGCACCCGCCCGCCCCCGCCGCTGGCTGCTCGCCGCTGGCCTGACGCTGCTGGCCGCCTGCACCGGCCACCCGCAGCGCTCCGCCGTCCCGGACGTACCCGCAGGCGATGGCCTGGCCGCGACCGTGATCGCCGAAGCCTTCGTCAGCGCCCTGATTCCCGACGTGGAGGTGGACTCGCTCGCCACCTGGCTCAGCCCCGAGGGCGAAATCCGCGTGATCGCCAGCGCCAAGCACGCCGGCGTCCTGCTGGCGTTCGACGGCGAGGACGGACGCCTCCTGCAGGAACTGGGCGAACGCGGCGGCCTGCAGTATCCCAACGGCGTGGCCAGCTTCGGCGACTGGCTGTTCGTGGTGGAACGCGACGCCGCACGCGTCAGCGTCTTCGAACTCCCCGATCTCGCGCCGCTCGGCCACTTCGGCGAAGGCGTGCTGAAAACGCCCTACGGGCTGTGGGTCCGGGAATCGGCCCCCGGCGAAGTCGAGGTGTTCGTCACCGACAGCTACCGGATCGACGACCTGCCGAATCCGCTCGCCCGGCTCGATGCGCGCGTCAAGCGCTTCCGGGTGCACCTGGACGAGGATCCGATCCAAAGCGATACGCTCGATGCGTTCGGCGGCACCGATGAGGACAGCGCGCTGCGCTGGGTCGAATCGATCGCCGGCGATCCGCTCTTCGACCGCCTCGCCATCGCCGAGGAGCATCCCGACTACCGCAACCGCGGTCCGCTGATCTACCGCCTCGACGGGCGCTACACCGGCAAGCACCTGGGCGAAGGCCTGTTTCGCGGCGACCCGGAAGGCATCGCGCTGTACGAGTGCCAGAGCGGCAACGGCTACTGGATCGCGGCCGAGCAGGATCGCGAGGACAATCGCTTCCACGTCTTCGACCGCGCCAGCCTCGCGCATCTGGGCAGCTTCAGCGGCGCGGCCACGCGCTTCACCGACGGCATCGCGCTGCACCCGGGTGCCAGCCCGCGCTTCCCGCACGGCGCGCTTTACGTGGTCAATGACGACGCCGGCATTGCCGCCTTCGACTGGCGCGACATCGCCTCCGCGCTCAACCTCTGGCTCGATTGCCCCGAGTAGAGCGGAGCCTGCTCCGCCGGCCTGCCGCCTGCGTTGCCCGAGCCTTCAGCCGAGCAAGCCCGGCGCTACGGCGGCATCCTGCGCATCCAGACCGGCAAGGGCGTCCAGCTCGGCATCGTCGAAGCCGGCCGCGCGGCGCGCGGGGCGGTTGAAGGGGCCGCGCAGCACGTCGCGGGCGTGGCGGCGCAGGAGTTCGATGAAGGTCGGCTGCGGCGTCAGGCCGCGCTGCGCGCAGAGGTGGTGGAACCAGCGCGTGCCGGCGGCGACGTGCGCCACTTCCTCGCGCAGGATCACTTCGAGGATCGCCACCGTGGCACCGTCGCCGAGTTGGGTGAGCCTGCCGATCATCGCCGGCGTCACGTCCAGACCGCGCGCCTCCAGCACGCGCGGCACCAGGGCCATGCGTTCGAGGCAGTCGCCCGCCGTCTTTTCGGCCATTTCCCACAGCCCGTTGTGCGCATCGAAGTCGCCGTAGGCGTGGCCGAAATCCGCCAGGCGTGCGGCGAGCAGTTCGAAGTGGCGGGCCTCGTCGTCGGCGCAGGCAGCCCAGTCGGCATAGTACGCCGCGGGCATGCCGGGAAAGCGCAACACCGCATCCCAGGCCAGGTTGATGGCGTTGAACTCGATGTGGGCGATGGCGTGCAGGAAGGCGGCGCGGCCTTCCGGCGAGCCCAGCCCGCGCGACGCCAGCTGGCGCGGCGCGACCAGGCGCGGGCACCCGGGCCGGCCCACGTCCGCGGCGTCCGGGATCGACGGCCAGTTCGACGCATCCGCCAGCGGCAGTGCACCGCGCGAGAACAGGGCGAAGGCCGCGTGCGTATCGCCCGCCTTGGCGGCCGGATCACGCAGCGCCCGGCAGTGGGCCGCCGCGTGCTGCAGCGTCGGCCAGTCGCGGTAGGGAGCGGCGCGCGTGGCGGGCATCAGCCGGCCCGGCGCTTGCGCCGCCCTTCCTCGCCGCGCTCATGGCTCAGGCGCTCGAAGTAGCCCGGCTCCAGTCCGGTGACGTAGTGCCCGGTAAAGCAGGAGGAGTCGAAGCCGGTAAGCGCGTCGTTGCCCTCGGCCACGGCCCACTCCAGATCCACCAGGTCCTGGTAGATCAGCCAGTCGCAGCCGAGCGCGGCCTGCACTTCGCCCTCGCTGCGATCATGCGCGATCAGCTCCTCCGCGGCGGGCATGTCGATGCCGTAGACGTTGGGGTGGCGGATCGCCGGCGCGGCCGAAGCCAGATACACCTTGCGCGCGCCGGCATCGCGCGCCATCTGCACGATCTGGCGGCTGGTGGTGCCGCGCACGATGGAGTCGTCCACCAGCAGCACCACGCGGTTGCGGAACTCCAGCGGGATCGGGTTGAGCTTGCGCCGCACCGATTTCACCCGCTCGCTCTGGCCCGGCATGATGAAGGTGCGTCCGACGTAGCGGTTCTTGGTGAAGCCTTCGCGGTACTTCACGCCCAGCACGCTGGCCACTTCCAGCGCCGAATCGCGCGCCGAGTCGGGAATCGGGATCACCGTGTCGATGTCGTGGTCCGGACGCAGGCGCAGGATTTTTTCACCCAGCTTGACGCCCATGCGCATCCGCGCCTTGTGCACCGAGACGTTCTCGATCATCGAGTCGGGGCGGGCGAAGTAGACGTATTCGAAGATGCAGGGCGCGTGCTCGGCCTTGTCCGAACAGCGGCGCGCGTGCAGTTCGCCCTGCGGGGTGACGATCACCGCCTCGCCCGGCTGCAGGTCGCGCAGGCGGGTGAAGCCGGTCAGGTCCAGCGCCACGCTTTCCGAGGCCACCGCGTATTCCACCCCGGCCGCGCTCTCGCGCCGGCCCAGCACCAGCGGGCGGATGCCGTTGGGATCGCGGAAGGCCAGCAGGCCCAACCCCAACACCACGCTGACGATGGCATAGCCGCCGCGGCAGCGCCGGTGCACGTCGGCAACCGCATCGAACACGGCGTCGGGAGAGAGTGAATCGTGCCGGTCCAGCTCGTGCGCCAGCACGTTGAGCAGCACCTCCGAGTCGGACTGGGTGTTGACGTGGCGGCGGTCCTGCTCGAACACCTCGCGGCGCAGGGCCTCGGTGTTGACCAGGTTGCCGTTGTGCCCGAGCGCGATGCCGTAGGGCGAATTGACGTAGAAGGGCTGCGCCTCTTCGGAGCCTTCCGAACCGGCGGTCGGGTAGCGGCAGTGGCCGATGCCGATGCGCCCGCCCAGCAGGCGGATATCGTCCTCGTCGAACACGTCGCGCACCAGCCCACGCCCCTTGTGGACGCGAATGCGGGTGCCGTCCATCACCGCCATGCCGGCCGCATCCTGACCGCGGTGCTGCAGCACGGTCAGTCCGTCGTACAGGGCCGAGGCCACCGGTTCGGTGCCCACGATGCCGATGATTCCGCACATGTCCCAGGTTCCTCGTCAGGAATCGCGCGGCGGATCGGGCCGCGGGGTGGCATCGGCGGGGGCCGATGCGGCCGGCTCCGGCGCAGTGCCGGAAGCGTCATTTTCGCCCGGAACGGGCAGTGCGGGCAGCCACGCGGCGGCGCGCTCGAAGGAAAGGTGCTCGGCCAGCGCCTCGGGCAGCCACTGGCCCATCCACGCCGCGCCGCGGGAAAAGCCCGGCAGCAGCGGCGAGGCGCGCCACGCCGCCTCCTGCGGCAGCGGCGTGAAGCCGGCCACCAGCACCAGCAGGCAGCCGATGAAGGCACCACGCGCCAGCCCGAATCCCAGGCCGAGCAGCCGGTCCGTGCCCGACAGCCCGGTGCCCTTGACCAGCCGCTGGATCAGCCAGACCAGCAGCGCGCCGACCATCAGTGCAGCGAGGAACACGCTGGCGTAACCCAGCGCCCAGCGCGCGGTCGGTGAGCCGATGTGCGGCTCGAACATCGCCGCAACCGCCGGCCCGGCGGCAAAGGCGAGCCAGCCGGCACCGATCCATACCGCCAGCGACATCACCTCGGTGACCAGGCCGCGCCACAGCCCCATGACGGCCGACAGGCCGAGGATCCCCAGCAGCGTGATGTCGATCCAGGTGAGCACGCGGCGCGATCAGGGATGCGGCACGACGTTGCCATCCAGGCCGAGCCTGCCCTGGGCGTCGACCTTGAGCTTTTCAGCGCGCTCGCGCTGCAGTTCCGGCCCCAGGCGCACGCGCCAGAGCGTGCCGCTGGCGGTGCCGACGCGCTCGACGTAGCTGGAAAATCCCGCCGCGCGCGCGCGATCACGCAGCGCGTTGGCGTCGGCTTCGCCGCGGAACGCGCCGACCTGTACCGCGAAGCCTTCGGCCACGCCGGGGCGTGCGGCAGCCGGCGGATTGTCCTCGCCTTCCAGTGCCACGATCGCGGTCGGCACATCCGAGCGGATCTTCAGCACCGTCAGGCGCGCGGATTCCGCCTCCGAACGCTGCGCATAGGGCCCCACGCGCACCCGCTGCACCGGCTTGCCATCGAGGTTGAGCGACTCGGCGTAGGCTGGCAACCGCCGCCCGCGAAGCTGGGTCACCAGGCTCGACGCATTGGCGGTGTTGGCATAGCTGCCGAGGTTGACCGCCCAGCGGCCTGCGGTGGCGGCGGGCGCGGCTTCAGCCGGCACGGCCGCGGGCCGGCTCGCGGGGGCTGGCGCGGGCGCGACGGGCGTTGGCGCGACGGGCGGCGCGCTCGGTTGCGGCGTGGATTCGGGTGCCGGTGCCGCCGTACCCACGGGCGCGCCGGACACCGCATCGAGACGCGTCGGCGCGTCGGTCGTGTCCACGGTGACGATGCGGTCCGGGTCGGCCGCCTCGGCCGGCACCGGCCGCTGCGGTGCGGGCGGCGCCAGGGTCAGGTCGCGCGTCTCGAAGCTGCGGCTGTCGCGCTCGGGCACGCCCAGCGGCACCGCGGTGGAGCCCGGCTCCGGCTCCGGCCCTCCGATCAGCATCGGCAGGAAGATCACGGCCAGCGCCACGAGCACCGCGGCACCGATGAGTCGCTGTTTCACGGCTGCGTCTCTGCAAGGAATCCGGACTGGATCGTTCGATTATAGCGGCGGCGGCGCGGCGCTTCGGCGCGCGGCGAGGCGCCCGTACAGGTTCAGGCCGAGGACGGCAGCGCCGCGAGCGCCTCGCCCACGGTGTGAAAGGAACCGAACACCACGATGCGATCGCCAGGGCGTGCGGCCTTGCGCGCCGCCGCCAGGGCCTGCTCGACGGTGGCGTGGCGCGTCGCGAGCGAGCGCGAGAGCAGCGCCCCGACCTTCTGCCAGAGCCGCTCCACCGGCTGGCCGCGCCCACCCACGTCCGCCAGGCCTGCCAGGTACCACAGGTCGATGCTCGACATGAGCGCCGCGACTTCATTGGCCACGTCCTTGTCGGCCAGCGCGGCGAATACCGCCAGGGTCGCGCCGCGCGGGCGATTGGCCTGCAGCCAGGCGGCCAGCTGCTGCGCGGCCTGCGGGTTGTGGGCCACGTCCAGCACGATTTCCACCGCGCCGGGCAGCACCTGCATGCGCCCGGCCAGCCGCACCGCCGAAACGCCCTGCGCGATGGCGGCGTCGGATACGGTCACGGCCGGCACCAGGGCGCGCAGCGCGGCGATGGCGGCGGCGGCGTTGCCCGGCTGCGCGGGCGCGCGCAGCCCCGGGCGCGGCAGCGCCAGCGCGCCGCGGTCGTCCTCGAAGACCCAGCCGTCGCCCCTGGTGTGGAAACGGAAGCTGCGCCCGGCGCGCAGCACCGGCGCGCCGAGGCGATCGGCTTCGCGCAGGAGGCTGTCGGGCGGATCCAGTTCGGCCAGCACCGCGGGCTTGCCGGCGCGCATCACGCCGGCCTTCTCGCGCGCGATGGCCTCACGGTCCGGCCCCAGGTACTCGGTGTGGTCGAGCGCGATCGTGGTGATCACCGCGACGTCCGCATCGACCAGGTTCACCGCATCCAGCCGGCCGCCCAGGCCCACTTCCAGCACCGCCAGATCGAGCGGCTCGCGCGCGAACAGCCACAGCGCCGCCAGCGTGCCGAACTCGAACCAGGTCAGCGGGGTTTCGCCGCGCGCCGCTTCCACCGCCTCGAAGGCGACGATGAGCGCGGCATCTTCGGCCTCGCGCCCGTCGATGCGGACCCGCTCGTTGTAGCGGACCAGGTGTGGCGAGATGTAGGTGCCCACGCGCAGGCCCGCCGCGCGCGCGATCGCCTCGATGAAGGCCACGGTGGAACCCTTGCCGTTGGTGCCGGCGACGGTGATCACGCGGCGCGCCGGCCTGCCCGTGCCGAGCCGCGCGGCCACCTCGCGCACGCGGTCGAGTCCCAGCGCGATGGGCTGGGCATGGAGGCGTTGCTGGTGTTCCAGCCACTGCGCAAGGTTCATGGATCGTTCCGACGTGAAGAAGGGTTCACTGTACGCAGTCCGGCCGCCGAACCCCTCATCGGCACCCGGACCGCAGGCGTGGCGCTATGATCCGCCGCTTGCCGGAAATTATCCCATGACCCCGCCCGTTTCCCCGCCGCCATCCGCACCCGCATCGACCGCTGACCAGACGGTGCCGTTCGCCAACGTGGTCGAGCGCTCCAGCGTCGATCACCTGTTCCGGCTGATGCAGCAGCACCACGTGCAGCTTTCGATGATGGCCGACACCAAGGCCAACATCATCATCACCGTGTCTTCGATCGTGCTGACCCTCGTGCTCGGGCGCGTGGGCAGCCCGGATTACCGGTACTCCATGGCCGTCCTGGGCGTGTTCACCCTGGTCGCGCTGCTGCTGGCGATCCTCGCGGTGCTGCCCAAGTACCAGCGCGTGTCGCGGGTCGAGGATCCGCTGCCCGACACCTTCAACATCGCCTTCTTCGGCCACTTCGCCGGCATGGACCAGGCGCGCTTCCTGCGCGAGCTGGCGGCGCGCCTGCAGCCGGGCCGGACCTACGAAACCATCGCGCGCGACGTGTACGGACTGGGCACCTATCTGGCCGTCCGCAAATACCCGTTCCTGCGCCTGAGCTACCTCTTCTTCCTCGCCGGATTCCTGCTCGCCTGCCTGATCCAGGCGGTGCGCGTGATCTTCTACTGAGCGCGCCGGCGCAGACCCAGCTCTTCCCAGGCCACGAGATAGCCGGCGGTCGCCAGCGGCAGGGTCAGCGCCAGCAGCGGAGCCGAGGCCAGCTGTCCCCACACCAGCCAGCCCGGCCGCAGCAGGGCGTCGGGGCCATCGAGCCAGAACGCGATCATGCCGGCCCCGACCAGGGGAAACGCGCCCACGGTGCCGAAAATGCCGAAGAACGCGAGCAGCAGCAGCGACACCAGCCCGGCGGCGAGCACCCAGCGCCCGCGCACGCGGCGCAAGCTCTCGCGCAGCGCGTCCATCGCGCCCCTGCCATCCAGCACGATCGCCGGATAGAAGAATCCCGCCGCCACCGACACCCAGGCCAGCGGCACGGCGGCCAGCAGCAGCCCCACGAGCAGCGCCAGCAGCAGCGCGAGGGCATCGTCCTGCGCCACGCCCCAGAACCAGGCGACGACCACCGGCGCCAGCGCGAGGAAGTTGAGCGCGAGGTAGCCCAGCGTCGCCAGCAGCGCCGCCGGCAGCGCGCGCGCGGCGTTTCCCAACCCCGCGCCGGGCGCGAGGCCGCGCGCCATCCGGCCCTGGCGCTCCAGCAGCATCAGCAGGAACAAAAGGCTCGCGAGCGTGGCGGCCACGCCGAACGCCAAGGTGAACGCATCGGGGCGGAACAGCCCCGGCGCGATCCACGCGCGCAGCGGCTCCTGCTCGAACCGCGCGCGCGTCGCCCACCACCACGGCAGCCACGGCAGCTGCGAGGCGATCGAATACGCCAGCGCCGGCCACAGCACCGGCCGCAGGCTGGCGAACCACAGCGCGAAGCTCGCCTGCACCAGCGCGCCGAAGCCGCGCGGTGAATCGGAGGGGTGATAGGCGAAGGCGGGGTTGGATACCATCGGCGCATGATGCCCGACTTTCGCAGCGATCCACCCACCGTTTCCGCGCTGGTGCGCGCCGGTGCCGCGCGCCTTTGCGGCGACGCGGCGCGCCGCGAAGCCGAACTGCTGGCCGAATTCGCGCTCGGCGTGGACCGCGCCTGGCTGTTCGCCCACGCCGACGATGCGGTGAAGCCCGAAGAATGCGCGCGCTACCTCGCCCTGCTCGCGCGCCGCGCCGGCGGCGAGCCGCTGGCCTACCTCCTCGGGCACGTCGGCTTCTGGACGCTGGACCTCGAAGTCACGCCCGACACCCTCATCCCGCGCCCGGAAACCGAGCTGCTGGTGGACGCCGCGCTCGCGCGCCTGCCCGAAGGCACCGCGCCGCGCGTCGCGGACCTGGGCACCGGCAGCGGCGCCATCGCGCTGGCGCTGGCGAGCGAGCGCCCGCTGGCCCGCGTGCTGGCAACCGACGCCAGCGCGGCCGCGCTCGACGTCGCCCGCCGCAACGCCGCGCGCAACGAGGTCGGCAACGTCGCGTTCCGGCGGGGCGACTGGCTGGCGCCACTGGCCGGCGAGCGCTTCGATCTCATCGCCAGCAATCCGCCCTACGTCGCCCTGGGCGATCCGCACCTCGCCCAGGGCGACCTGCGCTTCGAGCCGGAGACGGCCCTGGCCAGCGGCGCCGACGGCCTCGACGCCCTCCGCACCCTTGCGCGCGGCGCGCCGGGCCACCTCGCGCCGGGCGGCTGGCTGCTGCTCGAACACGGGCTGGACCAGGGCGAAGCCGTGCGCGGCCTGCTGCGCGACGCCGGATTCCACCGGATCGAGACGCTGCGCGACCTGGAAGGCCGCGAGCGCGTCACGCTCGGCTGCCGCGCGCCGGCCTGACGCGCGGCCCCGCGCCGCGATCGGCTACTGGATCAGGTTGGCCTGGGTGACCGCGGTGCCGGTCAGGAGGCCGAAGTGGCCGGTGGCGAACGTGTAGCTGGCGTTCTCGCCCGGGATGGTCGAGGAGTGCACGCCGCCGACGGTGCACACGCCGGTCGAGCACACGATCTGGTCGATGTTGGACTTGATCGAATAGGCGCGTGCGCCCGGCTTCTTGCCCGCCAGCCCGTTGAGCAGCGGGCTGCCGATGGACAGCCCCTGCGCGCCGCAGGTCGAGGTCCACCCGTTCCACGGGTAGCTGCCGCACGACCACAGGCCGCGATAGGCCCCGGCGATGCCCACGAAGCTGTCGACGTAGGACTTCAGGCCCCAGACGTCGATCTGGCGCGCCGCCAGGGTCACGCCCATCGAATGCCCGATCACGTCGATCCTGCCGGTGCACGAGCTGGCGATCGCATCGACCAGGGCGTTCCTGACCGGGGTTTCCTCGGTCCCGCTGTGGTCGTTGCAGGCCGGGCAGAGCCGGTTGCCCCAGCCCGGCCGGAAGATCTGCGACGCCGCATAGCCCCGTGCGCGCAGTTCGGTGTAGGTGTTGTCGAAATCCGACGGGCTGCCGGCGTTGCCGTGCACCAGCACCACGTTGTCGACGCAGGCCGCCTGCGCCAGCGCCGCCCAGAACAGCATCGCGCCAGCCAGCGCGACGGCAATGATTGCACGCATGGTGTTTCCCCTCCCAAGGATCGCGCCGGGGCGAATCGCCCGGTCACGCAACGACCCTAGCGCGGAACGTCACGGAAGGAATCTGTACGAAGGTACGAGGCGGCGGCCTGCCGTCCGATCACCCGAACCGGGGTACGGGACCGAAATGAGGAACCTCTGGGCACCTCAAAAAACTGGCGTCATTCCGGTTTGGCAAGCCTTTCAGTTTTTGTAGAGCGCCGCGCCAGAATGACGGCAGCTGAATTCCGGGGCATCGAGCTGAGATTCGAGGCCGATCAAGCCCCCCCACCCCATCCGGGTAATGGACGAGCCGGCGCGCATGGGCTAGGCTGCGGGAACGGGGGAGTTTCTTTGCCGCTTGCGGAGGTATTTCCCCATGGCCCCGATTCTTTCGTCCCGACTGCCGCTGCGCAGCATTTTCGCCCGCTTTTCCCCGGCCGGAGCTGGTCAGGATAACTTGTAGTGTTGACAGCTCGTTAGAGGCTGGGTAGATTAAGCTCCACAGGGGATTCAATTAATTAATTGATTGGGGATAAGTAGATGGTTAGAATAGTTTTCGCAGTTCTTTTTTTGCTCTTCGCTTCTGCTCCGGCATATTCGCAAGGTATATCCATTGACGCAAGGAATTCACCGTATAATCAAGTTGCCCCGGCTCAGGGGATTGGTATAGGTGATATGAACGATCTTCGCATAGCAGCCGGGCTAGGGAAGGTCTGAACAAGCCCTCCCGCTTCGCGTCCGCATCGCCTTCGGAACGCGGCTGAAGCAGTCTTTCGCGAT